>CANFWR010000026.1 GCA_947450865.1 Cytophagaceae bacterium | reverse complement strand
TAGGCTAATAAAAATTAGTCTAAGATTTCAGTTACCTGACCTGCACCTACAGTACGGCCACCTTCACGAATCGCGAAACGTAAACCTTTGTCCATAGCTACTGCGTTCAATAACGTAACATCAATTGTTAAGTTATCACCAGGCATACACATTTCAACTCCTGCAGGTAAAGTAATTTCACCTGTTACGTCTGTCGTACGGAAGTAGAATTGTGGACGGTATTTGTTAAAGAATGGAGTGTGACGTCCACCTTCTTCTTTTGACAAGATATAAACCTCTGCTTTGAATTTAGTGTGAGGCTTCACTGAACCTGGCTTACAGATTACCATACCACGACGGATATCAGTTTTCTCAATACCACGTAACAATAAACCTACGTTATCACCAGCTTCACCGCGATCTAAGATCTTACGGAACATCTCAACACCAGTTACTACTGATTTCAAGTTTTCAGCTCCCATACCTAAGATATCAACTGCTTCACCTGAGTTAATAACACCAGTCTCGATTTTACCTGTTGCTACAGTACCACGACCTGTGATCGAGAATACGTCTTCAACTGGCATCAAGAATGCCTTATCAACATCACGCTTAGGAAGTGGAATCCAAGAATCAACTGCATCCATTAACGCATCGATCGTAGCTACCCATTTAGCATCTCCGTTCAATCCACCTAAAGCAGATCCTTGGATTACTGGAATGTTATCACCATCGAATTCGTAGAATGAAAGAAGCTCACGGATCTCCATTTCAACTAATTCTAATAATTCTGGATCGTCTACCATGTCCACTTTGTTCATGAAAACGACCAATTGAGGTACACCTACTTGGCGAGCCAAAAGGATGTGCTCACGCGTTTGTGGCATTGGACCATCTGTAGCAGCAACTACTAAGATAGCGCCGTCCATTTGTGCAGCACCAGTTACCATGTTCTTCACGTAATCCGCGTGACCTGGACAGTCAACGTGAGCGTAGTGACGAGCAGCAGTAGAATATTCTACGTGCGCAGTGTTGATCGTGATACCACGTTCTTTTTCTTCTGGAGCAGAGTCAATGGAAGAGAAATCTTTTTTCTCAGCAAGACCTTTTTCAGAAAGAACTTTAGTGATAGCAGCTGTCAAGGTTGTTTTACCGTGGTCAACGTGGCCAATCGTACCAATGTTAACGTGGGGTTTACTTCGGTCAAAATTCTCTTTTGCCATGATTATTTAGTTCTTAATTTAGTTATAAAAAGTTTCAAATGTACTCGTTCAATGGGCCTTGCTTAATCGTAGAGCCTTTGAGCAGGATTGAACTGCCGACCTCTTCCTTACCAAGGAAGTGCTCTACCACTGAGCTACAAAGGCATAACCTTGCGGCCTCTTGTTAATCTCTTTCGATTAACCAAAACAAAAATATCGCTAAGAGGGATTTCTCCCTTAGCAACATTTAATCGTTTCGAGCGGGAGACGGGGCTCGAACCCGCCACCTATAGCTTGGAAGGCTATCGCTCTACCAAATGAGCTACTCCCGCTTGCTGAATCCTCCTGTAAAAAGGATTCTAGGTAATAAAAAAAATGGTGGGGACAGATGGATTCGAACCACCGTAGGCATTCACCAGCAGATTTACAGTCTGCCCCATTTGGCCGCTCTGGTATATCCCCTTCATTTGCGCTTTCAGTGTAACGTTCCACTGAAATAGTTCGCAAAAGTAGCTCATTTTTTCATTTCCACAAACAGTTCCTCTAAAAATTTCTAATAAATTTTTACAATAATTGGATTCCAAAGGCTAATCCCCGCATTTCTGGACCTTTCCCGGGCTCAAAAATTGGGCTCAAGTCATAGCTGAAAAATAAATCAGGGAAGTGGCGCAAAGCAAATTCTGCCCGCAGGCCATACCGGAAGGGGTTCACGTATAAATTACTGGTCTCTTTGCGTAGATTCCCGCTTTGATCTTCGATGGCTTTAGTCCATGTATCTAATCGATAAGAAACGTAGCCACCGATTGCGATCATTTTAACCGCTGAATTTTTGTCAAAGGCGAAATGAGGCATGATGGGTAATGTCAGATAAGAAATGCTCATTTTGTTTTTACTCAAAGCAATTTCTTTTCCTGGAGCAGCGTAGGACGCCGCAAATTGCACGCCATTCGTTCCTTTGGAAATAATACGGTTATGGTCGAACATAAAGTTATACCAGTCGATTTCTAATCCGTACCCTAATCGGAAGGCACTTTTCTTACCCTCTGAAAGATTTACATAGCTGGAAATTTCAATACTCGCATATCGAGAACCAGTCGGACTTAAAGTGAAATTAGGTACATAAGGAGGCGCACCTGGGTAAGGAACAGCTAATTCAGGCTCTATGCCAGTTAATGCATTTAACCCAAAATAAAAGTTTAATCCTTTTCTGCTATATAAATTAGGGCGCTTTAATTTAGTCGAATCTTTCCCCCAAATCACTTTCGTCACCTCTTTTCCCTCCCGGTGGTATACGCCATCCCAAGTCACGTGCGTCTCTTCATTTCCGTCTTTCACGTGCACGCCATCTAATCCGACCCGAACTTCTTCTTTTTTACCCGACTGCCGACTTTCAACTGTCGACTGCCGACTGTCCACTACCGACTGCCGACTGCCCACTGCCGACTTAAATATCCCAATCTTCACTTGGCTATTCCCAATCCGAACGGAAAGACTGCTGTCTCCATCTGAATCCGTTTTAATCGCTTTTCTAATATCTTGCCAAAGGCTATCACTTAAAACCAACCCTTTTTTAGAGAAAGCGATTTCAAGTTCTTCTCTTAGCGTCCGTTTTGAACTTCCCGCATCTAACAGCGTTTGGTTTCGTTTGTCAATTTTTAACAGGAGCGAATCTTGTGCTTCTTTGGCATACAGACTCATAGTGCTCAATACTAGGCAGATAATGGCGGTGATCTTTTTCATATTATTGTAATTGTAAGGTACGTTTTAAATTCTCTTCTGTTTTTACGTAGGTATTTGCTACGGTGTGAATTCTATTTTCAAAGGCAGGATTCCCCTCTTTTAGTTTTTGCCAATTCACCGGCTCACCATCCAACGCTTGTCTAATTTCGCCTACGATTTTCCCGAAAAGGGATTTTCTGCGTTTTTGCTGTGTAAAAGTAGGCTTCACGTCCTCTTCCACAATGGGATCGATGTCCAATCGAACGGTGACAATCTCTGGTGATTCCTCCCTCTTCTCGATAACAGGAACCGTGGCAACGACTTCTTCTTTCGTAGATTCCTCGATTACCGACGCTATGGGAGCTGCTACATCCGATGCGGGTTGTAAACTAGCTTTCGCAAGAGTAGATTCGGTCGTCTTGTTCTGAACAATCAATGGCTCAGAAACAGGTGTTTCGTCTTTTTCCAAAGGCACTTCCGTTTTTTCGATGACATGCGTCACCTCTGCGGCTTCCTCTTCTGGTGCCGTATTCCAATTCCAGCTCAGACCCAGCGCAAGCAACAGCATCGCTGCCGCCGCCCAATAGATAGGGAATCGGCGAGTAGGTTTTTCTTCTAGCCTCTCTTCCAGGCGCGACCACAATCCCTCGGGGATGTCTTCGGATTTGTTTTGGAGTTGTTCTCTCCATTTTTCCTCTACAGAATTCCAATTCTTCATAGCTGTAAGGTGATTAGTTGATTTTGTAATAAGGCTCGTGCACGGGATAACTGAGACTTAGAAGTTCCTTCTGAAATCGCTAATAAGTCCGCAATTTCCGCGTGGGAGTAGCCTTCTATGGCATATAAATTAAAAATAGTCCGGTAACCGGTAGGTAAGGTGGCGATTAAAGCTTCTATTTCTTGTAAACCTAGTTGCATCAAGGTCTCATCTGGATGAGCGAGGTCAAATGCCACATCGATGTCCACCGGAAAGCGATCTTTGTTCTTTCGAATGGACATTAAGGCTTCGTTCACCATAATTTTACGAATCCAGCCTTCGAAACTTCCACCTCCTTGGTATTGATCTAGTTTCGAGAATACTTTCACAAAACCTTCCATCAAGGTATCTTCTGCCTCCGAGGTGTTCGTGATATACCGTTTCACCACGGAGAGCATTTTTCCTGCCATTTTTTGAAACAAGAACTGTTGCGCTTGCCGATTGTTATTTCGGCAGGCGGCGATGAGCTCGGTTTCAGAAGTAAAGGGAGGTAAACGTTTATTCATATCCAATTCGACTGCAAAGATGGCACAAAGCGTTAAATGGTTGCGTCAGTTTGAAAAGAATTTCAAAATTCCGTTCTTTGCTTAAATTAAAATTATGCCAAACTCAGCGCCCATCGGGATTTTTGATAGTGGAATAGGAGGATTGACCCTGGCGCATGCCATCACAGGTTTGATGCCGAAGGAGAATATCATCTATTTTGGCGATACGGCACACTTGCCGTATGGTGATAAATCAGCGACAGCGATTCAGGCGTATTCGGTGAAGATTTGCAATTTGCTGTTAGAGAAGAATTGCAAGTTGATTTTGATTGCCTGTAATTCGGCTTCGGCGGCGGCATACGATTTAGTGAAGGCCTATGTAGGGACGAAGGCCAAAGTCGTGAATGTGATTGACCCGGTGATTGCGTATTTGGACCAAAACTGGGAAAACAAAACCCTCGGTTTAATCGGGACAAAGCAAACCGTGAATTCAGGGATCTATGCGGACAAGGCGGAAGCGCTGGGAAAGAATATTCACGTTCGTTCTTTGGCAACCCCTCTATTAGCGCCGATGATCGAAGAGGGGTTCTTTTCGAATTCAATTTCTGAACACATTATCAAGGAATACCTAGCGCAACCCACCTTGCAAGGTATCGAGGGTTTAATCTTAGGCTGCACCCATTATCCACTCATTAAGGCGCAGATTGATGCCTATTACAAAGGAAGCATTTCGGTAATCGACACGTCCATCATTGTGGCGGAGGAAATCAAACGGATTTTAACGGTAGAGGATATGTTGCACACAGGTCAAGAGTCGAGCCGCCAATTCTATGTTTCGGATTATACGGATTCGTTCGAAAAGTCTACCCAAATCTTCTTCGGGGAGGCCATCAAATTAACACAATACCCTATCTGGGATTAATTACGAATTGCTGCTGAAAAGCTGAGAAACTTTTTGACGAAGACGAAGCTTTGCTATGCGAGCTTGTTGTTCTTGCTTGCTTTGGCGAAACCATAAAAAAGCAATGGCTGCCACGATTAAATAGGGCGCCGTTAATAAGTATAAAATACCCGTATTCAAACCAGTCGCAATATTCGACCGTCCATTTGAAATACTACTCTCAATCGTCGTCCGGCACATTGCACACTGCGCTACCGCATCGATTTGCGTTAACATCAACAAAGCCACCAAGATGAATATTTTCTTATACATAGTAAGGAGAGATCAATAAATAAACGATTACGCCTGAAACAGATACGTACAACCAAATAGGGTAGGCCCATTTGACAATGGCTTTATGCGCGACAATGTTATTCGATAAGGCATAATAAATCGCTTTTAATACTAAGCGAACCACACCAATCGAAAGTACGATGTGCGAGATCAATAAGAAATAATAAACGGGACGAATCCAACCTTCACCACCAAAAGGAGTCGATGGATTTGAAATATGGTACAGAATATACAGCACTAAAAAAAGAGAGCCTTGTGCAAAGGCTGCTCCCATCGCTTTTCGGTGTAAGCCAATGTTCCCGCTTTTTACGCCGATTAAACCAATGACTAAACTTAAGGCAGTCGTCGAATTAAGTAAGCCTATCACGTGTGGCAATACTTTAGTCCATTGACCTAAATCGATTTTTGTTTGAATCCCAATCAAAATCGCTACAGCCACCGGAATGGCTACCGATAACACATTAATTAACTGGTCGTTTTTTTTATTTGCTTCCATCGTGTTTATTCGTTGGTATAGATATTTTTTAACACTTTGATTTCAACTAACAGTCGATCCACCTCTTTTTTATCTGTTCCGTCATAAAATCCACGGATGACACCTTCTTTATCTACTAATATTAACCGCTCAGAGTGGATAAATGTTTCATCCGGATGCTTAATGGCTGCATCATATTCTGAGGCATCGGCTAAAGGGACGTGGAATCCTTTTAAAACTAAGGGATAAATAACCTTCTTTTCTCCCGTCAAAAAGTGCCATTGTCCCTTATTCGCATCAAAGCGTTTTGCATACAAGGCTAGCTTTTCAGGTTGATCGAACTTAGGGTCTACCGAAATCGAAAGCAATTGCACTTCGGGATCTTGGTGAAAAGTATCTTGTACGCGGCTTAATTGCGAAGATATTTTAGGGCAAATGGTTCCACAACGCGTAAAGAAGAAACTGGTGACATAGATTTTGCCTTTTAAGCTATTCGAGTCAAAAGTCTTGCCCGTTTCATCCGTTAAGTTAAAGGAAGGAATCGTCTGAAAGACAGTATCCATCTCCGCCTCGTTCCAGCGTGGATTCAGGCGCTTCGCCATCTTGATTTCTCTGGTTGTCGAATCGATGGCCGGAATATAGCGCGGAAGGCTAAAATGGTTTGTGCCAAAAGTCTTCAGCCCTAAATAAATAAAGACAGGCAATATTAATACGAGAAATAATATGCCTGTCTTTTTATTCATTACCCAAGAAGGAAATTAAAATCAATATAAGTGACCACCTTCGTAGATCAAGGCTACTAATAACCAAACTACGAAAATAGTAGGAATCAAAACCATCCAAATCAAGGATTTAACTTCATGCTTTAAGTGCATGAATTCTCCTACGATATAGAAAGCCTTTACAATCGTCATGCCACAGAAGATAGCCACACGTAAAGTGCTAGCTGCCATTGTGAAGGCAATCACGAATTCGATTGCAGTTAATACTAAAAGTATCCAAAATGTTTTCCAAATCGCGCCTGTATTAGGAGCTGCAATTTCTTTTTCTGAGGTTCCGTGTGCTACGTGCGAAGCCATATATAAATCGATTATAAGATTAAACTAAATAGAAGAAGGTAAATACGAATACCCAAACTAGATCGACAAAGTGCCAGTAAAGACCTACTTTCTCCACCATTTCATAATGACCTCTACGCTCATACACTCCAGTAGCTGCGTTAAAGAAAATTAAGATGTTCAAGATTACACCAGAAAATACGTGCGTTCCGTGGAACCCTGTAATGAAGAAGAATAAATCTGCAAAGGCAGGAGGTCCGTATGGGTTACGAACTAAATTCGCTCCTTCGATTGGCGTACTAACGCCATCGATGATTTGCTTAGCCGCTAAAGTTAAATCTTCTGGTCCGTGGATAAAGTGACCCCACTCCCAAGCTTGAGAACCTAAGAAAGTAAAACCACCTACAATCGTCCAAAGCATCCATTTCTCCACATCTTTGCGGTCACCACGGTGACCAGCTTCTACCGCTAATACCATCGTTACCGATGATGCGATCAAGATAAACGTCATGATACCTACGAATACTAAAGGCAATGACATTCCGTGTAAGAACGGAACGGCTTCAAAAACTTTTTCTGGAATAGGCCAGTGAGTCGTCGCAAAGTAGAAATCGTGAGGCGTTCCTTGCCAAGCTGGTTGGCTAAAACGAATCATTCCGTACGTGATCAAAAGGGCTGAGAATGTGAAGGTATCCGATAAAAGGAAGAACCACATCATCAATTTTCCATAACTAGCTTTTAGTGGTTCAGAACCACCTTGCCATGTTAAATTTTCTGGAACCGCTGGGGCAGCGTGTGCTACTGACATAGGGGATAAGCTTAATTGTTAATCAATAAAAATACAAATAAATAAAGCCACAACGCATCTAAAAAATGCCAATAGGTGGCGCAAATCTTAATTTGAGTCAATTGCTTTGCGTTTATCTTCAATCTAAAGGCAGCCACTAAGGCGAAAATTAGAACGATTAGGCCTGAAACAAGGTGCAAACCATGTAAACCTGATAAAACATAGACAAAAGAACCAGATGGATTACCAACAAAATAAACGTTCATTTCCACTAATTGGATCCAACCGTAAAATTGCATTACTAAAAAGAGTAATCCGAGCACAAAAGTAATAGAAATACTCATTCGAAGTGCATTAAATTGGTCTTTTTTTGCTGCTAACAAGGAATAATGCATCGAAATACTACTTAAAATTAATACACCCGTACTGTAGCTAAATAAACTAGGCATTTCAAATTCTACCCAGTTCCCTTCTGCTTTTCTTACTAGGTAAGCTGAAGTGAAGGCAGCAAAAAGCATAATAATAGAAACGATGAATAACCACATCGTAAAAATTTTTGGATTGACCGACCGGGTTTCTGCCGGTTCGATGACATTCTCTGTTGATTTCATGATTTAAACTTTATCAAATAATAAGGCAATTTGTATGATGATTAAATAGAAAAAGGAGCCAAACATCATCCACTTGGCGGCCTTATCTGTGGGGCGCATCATGAGGTAGAAGGTTTGGCATAAAAATAGAATTCCAGCTACCACCGTAATGATCGCAGATTGAATTCCTGTGATGTGCAGTAAATACGGCACAAATCCCAAAGGCACTAAAAATAGTGTGTAAATCATAATGGTGAAAGCCGTTTTAATGTCTTTCTTTCCATCATTCGGTAACATCTTAAATCCAGCCTTGCGGTAATCCGCATCCGCCACCCAGGCGATCGCCCAGAAGTGCGGGAATTGCCAGAAAAATTGGATCGCAAAAAGTATCCCTGGCTCCCAGCCGAAATGTCCAGTCGCTGCTACCCAACCAATCATAGGAGGGAAGGCTCCTGGAAAAGCCCCCACAAATACGGAGATGGGTCCTACCCGTTTTAACGGCGTGTAAACATAACCGTAAAGCACATAAGAAAGCAATCCAATCAAGGCCGCTTTCCAGGTAAAATAACTTAACAGCCCTAAAGCGATGACTGCTAACACATAGCCGAAGTTTCTAGCCTGTGCAGGCGTTAACGTTTCCGTAGGTAAAGGGCGCTTTGCTGTGCGCTTCATCAATTTATCGAGTTCGATCTCTTTTAATTGATTCACGATGTTTGCTGCTCCGGTTAAAACAAAACCGGCTAACGAAATCAAGACAATCCCCAGTGGCTTGTGGTCAATGGGTGCTAATAAATACCCGAACGTCCCCGAGAAGGCTACCGTCATAGATAGTCTCGATTTTAACAGGGCGATATAAGGTTTAATAGACGACATTTAGGCGTTTTTTGTTTGTATCCACGAGCTGATGTGCCAGCCCATTAATACTAATGAAATTAATAAATGAACCGCTTGACTTCCTAAAGGAAGCGCAAAGTAGGCCATCAATATTCCGGTTCCTAGGGAAATACCGATCAACACTAACACTCCTTTACGGTAGGCTTGGAGCGGACTTTCTGCTAACTTTTTCCAAAGTATCAGGTGAGCAATCAAAACCACCCATGAGAATGTTCTGTGAATGATGTAGCCTAGATCCAGGTTTGTGACCCATTGATCTTTGGCCCCTACTCCTACAGCTTTAATCACATGATCCATGTTCTCCCGCACCTGTGTGCCTAAGATAATTTGGACTAATACGATTAACAAACTGATCCCTATCCACTGGCGATTCACCACCGATATAACCTCCGATGAAGATTGATTGTTTAGCGCTTTCACTAAAAAATAGATGACGCCGATGGACAATAACATATGTGCGGTTACCACACCTGGCAATAGAAAGGAGTCCACGACATATTTGCCTAATACCGCATTGGCTAAGATTAACACTAAGCTTGCCAAAGTAGGCACGAATACCTTTCTTCCTTCTCTAAAAGCTAATACTGTCGTGATTAAAACGATGATTCCCGTCAATGCCCCCAGCAACCGATTGATATATTCAATCCAGGTTTTAGTGGCATTGAATTCCACCTCGCCGTGTAGCTTATCTTGGTAGATGACTTCATAATGAAGAGGCAATTCCTCTACTTTTGTAGGAGGGATAAACCGTCCAAAACACTTTGGCCAATCCGGACATCCCATTCCTGATCCTGTACTGCGAACGATTCCGCCAGCTAGGATAAGCAAATAAATGCTCAGGAGTGAAAGGGTTGCGAATTTTCTAAAGGCCATTTTTGGGGTAAAAAAAAGATGCATCTAAATGAGATTCATTCGGATGCATCTTTGATTCTTCGGGTTAATTAACGGTTATAACTTTCGTTTTGCGCGCCTAATAAACCATCGATATCTTTTTCTTTTGCAATTTCTGCTTCTTCCTCAGGAAGGTTAGAGCTTTTAGTTGCAGAGAATGGTACGTTTTGAGGAATGAAATCTTGCTCTGCACCTGGCTTAGAATAATCATAAGGCCAACGGTACACAGCTGGAATTTCTCCTTCCCAGTTTCCGTGTCCTGGCTCGATAGGAGCTGTCCATTCAAGTGTGTTGGAGTTCCAAGGATTTTGAGGAGCTTTCTTACCTTTAAAAATCGAGTAAAAGAAGTTCCATGCAAATAATGCTTGTGAAGAGAAGGTGATGATTGCCGCGATAGATATAAACATGTTCATATCTGTAAATGCTGCAGCACCATCATTTCCTACCGCCGTAAATGAATAGTAACGACGTGGGAAACCTGCGATACCAATGTAGTGCATTGGGAAGAATACCATGTACACACCTACGAATGTAAACCAGAAGTGAATATACCCTAAAGTCTTATTCATCATACGACCAAACATCTTAGGGAACCAGTGGTAAACACCTGCCATCAATCCGAAGAACGATGCCGCTCCCATTACTAAGTGGAAGTGAGCCACAACGAAATACGTATCGTGCAAGTTGATATCTAAAGCGGAGTTACCTAAAATGATACCTGTTACCCCGCCCGAAATGAAGAGAGATACTAGACCGATCGAGAATAACATGGCCGGAGTAAAGATCAAATTACCTTTCCAAAGTGTTGTAATGTAGTTAAACGCTTTCACCGCAGATGGAACTGCAATGATTAAGGTTAAGAACATAAATACAGAGCCTAAGAATGGATTCATACCCGTCACGAACATGTGGTGAGCCCAAACAATGAACGCTAGGACCGTGATACCCATCATGGAACCAATCATCGCACGGTATCCGAAGATAGGCTTACGTGAGTTAGTTGCAATGATCTCAGAAGTCATACCTAAAGCAGGAAGCAATACGATGTAAACCTCTGGGTGTCCTAAGAACCAGAATAAGTGTTGGTATAAGATCGGAGAACCACCCATGTTAGGTAATGCTTGACCTTGAATGTAGATCTCAGATAAGTAGAATGAAGTACCGAATGAACGGTCAAAGATCAATAATAAGGCAGCTGATAATAATACTGGGAATGATAATAAACCTAAAACAGCTGTGAAGAAGAATGACCAAATTGTCAAAGGCATCTTCGTGAAAGTCATACCACGTGTACGCAAGTTAATTACCGTACAGATGTAGTTAATGCCACCCATTAAGGAAGAGACGATAAAGAATGCCATGGCTGTTAACCAAAGTGTCATACCTAATCCAGAACCTGGCATTGCTTGAGGCAAGGCCGATAATGGCGGATAAATCACCCAACCTCCTGATGCTGGACCTGTCTCTAAGAATAGAGAAGAGAACATAATCATAGAGGATAAGAAGAAGAACCAATAGGATAACATGTTTATGAATCCGGATGCCATATCTCTCGCTCCAATTTGTAAGGGGATTAAGAAGTTAGAAAAGGTACCTGACAGACCCGCTGTTAATACAAAGAATACCATGATGGTACCATGCATCGTCACAAGGGCTAGATAAAACTCCTTATCTAATTTTCCACCTTCATCAATCCACTCGCCTAAAATAGGGCGTAACCAATCTAAATGCATATCAGGGAAACCTAATTGCAAACGGAAGATAATGGAGAATGATCCACCAATGAATGCCCAAAGAATACCTGAAATCAAGTATTGTTTAGCAATCGTTTTGTGATCTGTAGAGAAGATATACTTTGTCCAAAAATTTAGCTCATGGTGCTCATGCTCGTGATCATGATCGTGTCCATGTGTGTGAACTTCTTCAGCGTGTGATGTTGCAGTTGACATATAAATTTATTTTCTTCTGTTCGTTGTTAAATTAGTTTACACTTACGGCTTCTGCTGCTGGTGCAGCTGCGCTATCTACCGCAACTGGTTCAACAGGAATATATTTAGAAGCTTTTGCTTTTAAATTCTCAGGAACTTTAGCTAAGTAGGTTGGATTAGTAGCTAAGAATGGTTTTTGTTCCGCACACCATTTAGCATAATCTTCTGGTTCGTCTACAAATACCGTAATCGCCATACCAAAGTGACCGCGGCCACATACTTCCGTACAGTTTAACTTAAAGTTGAAATCCTTCTTGCCTAATTTAGCGCGCATTTCATCCGTTGAGATGTTAGGCGTAAACCAGAATTTCGTAGGCATACCTGGTACGGCATCCATCTTCACACGGTGGAATGGTAAATATACCGAGTGTAAAACGTCTTGAGCATGGATTTTCAATAGAACTGGCTTGCCTTTAGGAAGGTGAAGTTCAGTTGCAGTGAAATCGTCAAATGAATGTTTGTCAGTGAAATCGATACCGATGTTATTTGTCTCATCGATCAATTTATAATTATAATTACCTAATTGATTATCATCAACTCCTGAATAGCGAACATACCAGCCAAACTGATGTCCTGTAAGTTCAATCACTACAGCATCACTTGGTGCTTGTGAAGTAATGTCTCTCCAAGTTCTCCAACCTGTGAAAACAAGAATCGCCATAATGATCGCAGGAATTACAGTCCAAATCAATTCTAATTTGTGGTTTACCGGATAGAAGGTAGCTTTTCTGTTTTTATTAAAACGGTACTTGAACGCGAATAATAAAAGAAGAGAATTGGAGAAAAAGAAGGCTAACGTTACCACTGCCATCGAAACCCAGAACATGTTATCAGTTCTCAATCCGTGCTCTGAAGCCGCGATAGGTAAAAAATCCGGTTTAGCGACATAGAAAGACCACACACCTGCAATGGTACCTAATGCCCAGAAGATAATCATTCCGTATGCATTGGCATCGTTATTTGAATCTAGTGCAAAACCGGTATTCTCTTCTGCAACTAGCTTTTTATTCAACTTAATACTTTTGCTGATTACATAAATCGCAAGAGCAAAGAAGATAACTGATAAAAGACCTATTAGGTAAAACATAATCTTTATTTAAATAGAAGTTCAAAAATTAAATATCGTGGTGCAATGCTTCTGGTAAGAATGGGTGGTTCTTCGCTACTAAACTAGCTTTCGTTAATTCTCCAGAGATAATATAAATGAACGCTGAAGCAAACACAGTAACCATTCCAAATTCTACTAAGCCATATCCACCATGCTTACCCACAACACCTGGCATAATCATTTGGTAGAAATCCATGTAGTGACCAGCAATGATTAAGAAAGCAGCGATCTTTAAGAAGATACGTGTTCTCTTTGCATCACGTGTCATTAGAACTAAGAAGGGTAACAAGAAGTTTAAAATTACCATTAATATTTCTGATGTCTTGTAAATTTTGTTGTGGCCTTCCCAACGCTCTAAGAAATAGATTGTCTCTTCAGGTAAGTTAGCGTAGTAGATCAACAAGAATTGCTCAAACCAAACATACGTCCAGAAGATAGAGAAAGCGAACATAAACTTACCTAAATCATGTAAATGGTTTTCGTTTACATAACCCATTAAACCTTTGTCTTTCAAGTACAAAATGGCTAATACGATAACCGCATACGTGGTAACGTGCCATGAAGCAAACATATACCAACCAAACATCGTAGAGAACCAGTGCGTATCGATAGACATAACCCAATCCCAAGCGAAGATCGAACTAGACGCACCGAAGATCACGATGAATGCCGTACCGATTTTCACTAATTGATTGAAATACTCTGTTCCGCCATTCAAATCCTCTTCTAAAGATTTCTTACGTAACATCTTCCAAAGAAGAATCCACAATCCACCAAATACAACTAAACGAATTAAGAAGAAGTTCTTATTCAAGTAGCCAGATTTACCAGCAATGATTTTATCATAGTTTTCGTTTCCTACTTCTGTTACACCGTGGTGCATCCAGTGGAAAATCACATCCCCTTTGAAGAAGAATACTAAGATCAAGATAGGCAATGAGATGTATAAGAACTTAGGGAAAGCCTCAGGAACACGCTTCATTACTGAAGACCAACCTGATTTAGTTAAGTATTGTAATGAAACAAAGAACATACCTACCACAGCGATACCTGTAAAGAAAACCGCGTTCAACCAAACGTTCGCCCAAATGCGATTTGTCCAATCGTAGTGCTCTTCTGCTCCAGCTTGGTGTGATACAGCACCACCTGAAACATGTTCAGCTGCCGCTTCGTGTCCCGCTTTTACTGCATCATGTCCTGCTGCCGCTACTTCGTGACCACCTGCTTCTCCTTTAGATAAAAGGTAAATACCAATAACTAAAGCAACAACGCCTGCGATAAAAGCATAAATAATTCGCTTCTTGCCTTCTGAGTTAAACTCAAAATGCTCCTCTACGTTTGCTGGGGAAAAATGTGAATGTCCCGCCATTTTATTCTCTATTTTAAATGAATTAATTTAAATCTTATTGTTTTTGTAACTCGTGTACATAAAGTACGATCTTCCAACGGTTCTCTGAGGAAATCTGTGAACCGTGAGGCCACATACGTCCTTTACCATGTGTAATTACGTGGTAGATATGTCCGTCATTAACGTCTTTCAATGCATCACTTGAGTATACTGGAACCCCTTTATACGCTTTAGCTACTAATCCGTCGCCTTTCCCAGCCTCACCATGACAGTGTTGGCAGAAACGCTCGTATTGTAGTTTACCAGCTTCAATATTTTCTGGTGTTGCTGCTAAAGGATTTTTTAACAATGCTTCTGAATAAGAAATGCTATCGCTAGGGATTGTTTTTGCCAGTAATTCTTGTGCTAAGAAGGCTTTTTTCAAGCTATCAGCGCCCGTATATTTCTTACGAGATACAGTACCTTCAACAGGTAAACGCATATTCATCCCGTAAGGGTTGATTTTGTTTGTGTCACCTTGTAATTGAGTCATCGGCTCGTATCCTACCGAATTGTACATATTAGGGGCAAATTCCGTACCCGTATCATTTGGGTCAGATCCACAAGATAATAGACCTGCTGTTAAGCCGGCTAGTAAAGTGAATTTATGAATAGAATTGAACATATCTTCTTAAGAATTATTCGTTTAATTATTTAACATTTACTTCGATCGCTCCTGACTCTTTCAAGGCTTTCTTGATATCAGCGGCACTTACTTTGTTTTTGTCCACGTTGATGGCCATCACAAATTTGTCATCAGTTGTGCGGATATCTAATGGAAGTGTCTTATTACCTGGCCATAAATCATTTGAGATACAGAAGGTAGAAACAAGGCCAAAAGCCGTGAATAAAACCGTTCCCTCAAAGGCAATTGGAATCCAGTTAGGAAGCGCAAAGAAGTCTTTACCACCAATAATCATTGGCCAGTCAAAAACCATCGTGTAGCTGATTAATGAAAATGCACAGATCATTCCTAAAGTACCAAACATAAAGGCAGCAATAGGCAAACGCGTACGCTCATGTCCTACGGCTACGTCTAATCCGTGAATTGGGAATGGAGAATATACATCTTCAACTTTGATTCCTTTAGCCTTTACTTTGCCTACAGCATGTAAAACCTCATCCTCATCGTCGTATACTCCCAAAATGTAGTTAGTTGTCGAACTCATATTGTTTTAATTTCGAATTTGCTTAATAGAATTACTCTTCAGTTTTTTTTGTTGGCTTAATGCGCTTAATCGTAAATTCTGTCGATACGCCTTTCATTACTGCTTTTACTTCCGCCATATTTACCACTGGTAAGAATTTAGCGAATAAGAAGAATAACGTAAAGAATAAACCGAAAGAGAAGATGTAATCACCAATGTCATATCTTGTAGGAGAGAACATCGCCCAAGATGATGGTAAATAATCACGGTGTAAAGAAGTCACGATAATCACGAAACGCTCGAACCACATACCTACGTTTACCACGATAGATAAGAAGAAAGAAACCATCAAGTTCGTACGGATTGCTTTAGACCAGAATAACTGTGGAGAGATTACGTTACACGTCATCATCATCCAATAAGCCCACCAATATGGACCTGTCGCACGGTTAATGAACGCATAGCTTTCATATTCCACACCTGAGTACCAAGCGATGAAGAATTCAGTTAAATAAGCGATACCTACTACAGAACCTGTTACCGTGATAACGATGTTCATCATTTCTATATGCTCGATAGTGATATAGTCTTCTAATTTGAAAACCACACGTGTGATTAACAATAAGGTTTGTACCATCGCGAAACCTGAGAAGATCGCACCCGCCACGAAATACGGAGGGAAGATCGTCGTGTGCCATCCTGGGATAACAGACGTTGCAAAGTCCATCGATACAATCGTGTGTACAGAAAGTACAAGTGGAGTAGAGATACCGGCTAAGATTAAGGACATATACTCGTAACGAGCCCAAGTCTTAGAAGAACCTGTCCAGCCTAAGCTGAATAAACCATACCAGAATTTACGTCCTGCTGTAGTCGCACGGTCACGAATCGTTGCCAAATCCGGCACAAGACCCATATACCAGAACAACAAGGATACAGATAAATACGTAGAGATCGCAAAAACGTCCCATACTAACGGAGAGTTAAAGTTAACCCAAAGTGAACCGAAAGCATTAGGAAGTGGCAAAGCCCAGTGAGCTAACCAAGGACGACCCATGTGCGCTAAGATGAACGATGCAGCACAAAGTACGGCAAAGATCGTCATCGCTTCCGCTGAGCGGTTGATGGATGTTCTCCATTTTTGACGGAACAATAATAATACGGCAGAAATCAAAGTACCCGCGTGACCGATACCAACCCACCAAACGAAGTTAGTGATATCCCAAGCCCAACCTACGGTTTTATTTAATCCCCAAACGCCAATACCTTGCCACCAAGTGTAGAAAAGGCAATAAGCACCATAAATGAATACAAGACAAGAGATCCCGAATGCAATTTTCCATTCTTTGGTAGGTTCTCCCTCTACTTGCTTGCAGATATCGTGGGTAACATCGGAATAAGATTTTCCACCAGTAACTAGTTTCTCTCTTATGGGTGATACAACGTGCGACATATTTTTATTTACTGTTTTACGATTAAAAAATTATGCTTCTTTCTTAGCATCCTTGTTACGAACTTTCTTCAAGTAAGAAATATTAGGCTTCACGTTAATCTCTTCGATTACGTGGTAAGCACGTCCTTCTTTCTCTACTAATAATAATTTAGAGATCTCAGATGCTGGATCGTTCATATCTCCAAATGTAATAGCGTTTGTAGGGCAAGATTGAGCACAAGCTACTTGAATTTCTCCATCTACTGGACGACGTTTTTCTTTCTTCGCTTCTAACTTACCTGCTTGAATACGTTGAACGCACATCGAGCATTTCTCCATAACCCCACGTGAACGAACCGTTACGTCTGGGTTGATCACCATACGTCCTAAGTCGTTGTTGAAGTTGAAATCAAAGTCATCCGTTTGGAAATAACGGAACCAGTTGAAACGACGCACTTTGTATGGACAGTTATTTGCGCAATAACGTGTACCAATACAACGGTTATACGTCATTTGGTTTAGACCCTCTGTCGAGTGAGTCGTTGCTAATACTGGACAAACTGTCTCACAAGGAGCGTTATTACAGTGTTGGCATAACATTGGTTGGAAAACTACCTCTGGATTATCAGAAGCAATCTCTAAACCTTTCAAATCTTCTACTTCAGCATCAGAAGAGTAGTAACGGTCGATACGCATCCAGTGCATCTCACGACGGTTAATAACCTCTTGACGACCTACGACAGGAACGTTGTTTTCTGCGTTACATGAAACCACACAAGCAGAACATCCTGTACAAGTATTCAAGTCGATCACCATACCCCACGCGTGGTTATTGTATTCGTGACCGTTCCAAAGCGTTAAATCAGTCGCATCTTTTTCTCCTTCAGACGTTTTCACGCGAGGAGTGAAGCTTCCTGCTTTTGCATCTTTCGCAAAGTCAGCTAACACCGTTTCTTGAACGACTGCTTGACGTGCCATCACCGTTTGGTGCGTTTGCGTTTGAGCGATATCTTTTGTTTCGCCAGTTGCTGTGATAGAAACACCTTGAGTACATGTTCCTACACAAGCTCCATTGATTTCAGAAATGAATGGATAAGCGTTTACACCCACACCGTCAGCAGATTTACCTGCTTTTGTGCGACCGTAACCGATCGCAATAGCGATCGTATCTTGAGCTTGGCCTGGTTGAACTAAAACAGGAAGAGATACTTTGTATCCTTTTGCGCTTACTTCAACAACATCACCTTGCTTTAATTTTAATTTAGTCGCAGTTGGTTGCGAGATAGCTGCATAATTGTCCCAACATGCTTTAGAAACTGGCTCAGGGAATTCTTGCAACCAAGGGTTGTTTGCTTGAGAACCTGTACCTAAACCTACTTTTTCGTATACTGTAATCTCTAAACCAGTAGATGAAGCAGTGTATGCTTTGCTGATAGCAGAAGCTGCTGCATTCACATCAACGGATGGGCTAGCAGTAGAAACGGAAGCCGTATTTGGTTCAAAAACACCTTCGTGAAGTGCATTCTTCCAAGCTACTTTTCCGCCTTTTAAGATATTTTTCTCCCAGTTGCTCTCTAAGTATGCTTCAAAGTTAGCTGGCAAACCTGCCCAAGTTAAGAAACTTGATTGTGCTTGACGCGTTTTGAAGATCGTTGAGATCGTAGGTTGCGTTAATGAATAGAAACCAGCTTTAGGCTCTGCATCATTCCAAGACTCTAAGAAGTGAGAATCTGGTGCGATGAATTGACATAATGACGCTGTTTCATCAGCACGATCGTTTGTCGCTAAGCTTAGACCTACCTTTGGAAGCGCTGCTGCAAGAGCTGCACCCATTGGGTGGTTGTACACTGGGTTTGCATTGTAGAAGATAACTGCTGCGATAGAACCAGCGCCAGCTTCTTTAATGAAGTTAGCCATTGCCATGTCATTACCTTGACGGTAGTTAACAGCTAAGCCTGTATTGATCGTTGTGCCATAAGCGCCTACTAAAGCGTTTGTAGCAGCAATCACTTTCTGAACTTCTGGGTCATTCGAACCAGCTACGATGATGGAAGCTCCTTTAGAAGCTACTAAATCTTTCGCTGCTTTCTCTAGGTGATCTACTTTAACGGATGCACCAGCGATAGTCGCTGCTCCAGTTAATTTAGCCACGGCATTATACAAAGCAACCGCTACTAAACCCTCTTGTGATGGTTTGTAAGCGGCGCGGTAATCTGCGTTAGCACCTGTGTTCGAAAGGATAGTCTCGAATTGGTAGTGACGAGACATGTCTTTTTTGCCTCCTTTTTCTGAGCTAACACGGCGAGTGATCGCCCATTGTGCAGCAAATTCAGTAGGAGCAATCCAAGAACCTAAGAAATCAGCACCTACAGAAACGATTGTTTTTGCTTGGCTGAAATCGATGTTAGGTAAAACGCCACCGTGTGCTTGTGTTAAACCATAAGCAGGATTTGCATCATACGTAATGTGTTGTGTTGTTGGGTATTTCGCTGCGAAGTCTGCAATCACTTTCTTCGTAGTAGGAGAAAGGATGGTATTAGAGACGATGCGGATTTGACCACCTTTGGCAGCCACCTCTGCTAATTTCGCAGTGAAATCTTTATCTAAAGAAGTCCAATCCGTTGCTTTACCAGCCGCTTGAGGACCTTTTAATTTTTCGTTATCATATAGACTCAAAACAGAGGCATGCGCACGACCTGAAAGTACACCTTTCGAGATGGACGATGATTTGTTTCCTTCGATTTTGATCGGACGACCTTCACGAGTCTTCACTAAGATAGAAGCATAATCGCCTCCGTCCGTGTAAGTAGACGCGTACCAGTTAGCGATCGTAGGTTCTACATCTTCCGGTTTGTTCAAGTAAGGAATCGTGTTCTTTACTGGAGACTCGCAAGCTGCTAAAGAAACAGCTGCTACCCCAAAACCTAACATCTTTAGAAAATCACGACGATGAGTACCTGCACCATCTACTAAAGAATCTCCTTTAGCATCCGTTTCAGATGGCATATTGCCAAACTCATTGTGGATATTTTTGACAAACGATGGCTCATTGGTTAACTCCTCAATCCCTTTCCAATACCTCTTGTTCGAATTTTCCATATAATCTTTCTTATTCAGACTAAAATTGAATCTATTTAATTTCTATTAATAGTGACACTTAGAGCATTCTAAGCCACCGATGTTTTGAACTTTCAAAGGAGTTTTGCTATCCTTATTGTGTACTTCTACTAATTTGTCATAGTAAGCATTCCCTTTCGCGTTCACGTCTGTTTGACGGTGGCAATCGATACACCAGCCCATCGTTAAAGATGAACGTTGCTCTACTACTTCCATTTTTTCGATTTCACCATGGCAGTTTTTACACTCTAAGCCACCTACGTTAGTATGTTGTGAGTGATTGA
Source organism: Cytophagaceae bacterium (assembly GCA_947450865.1). GTDB lineage: Bacteria > Bacteroidota > Bacteroidia > Cytophagales > Spirosomataceae > Aquirufa. Next base: position 3,270 of record CANFWR010000026.1, on the reverse strand, counting down.
AGTAGGCCAAATCAGGTAAGTTATGAACACGCACCCATTGAATAGGCTCGTCTTTTTCTAAAGCTTTGTAGATTTTTTGAATCTCTGGAGACTCACGCTTGATTGCGTTATGGCAGTTCATACAAATATTTGCCGAAGGAACGTTAGCACCTTTTCCTTCATAAACACCTGTGTGGCAATAGTTACAGTTGATTTGGTTATCGCCTGCGTGTAATTTATGTGAAAACTTGATCGGTTGTTCTGGTGCATATCCTTGGTGGATACCTACTCCGTAAGCGGCATCGATGGTTGCTTTACCTCCTAATAAGAAGACTAAAACAATGATACCCGTTTTAACAGCTGAATTAGCTGCTAAAGATTTCGCGTTTTCAGAAATCGTATCAAAAAATGATTTACCTTCTTCTTGTTCCGCTTTAGCTAACTTGCTAAGCGAGTTTACAATGGATAATAAGGCGATTAATACGATAACCATAATGATTAATAATCCTACCAAAAGCACTTCCATCATTCCTCCAGAAGATTGAGCTGTCGGAGCTGCTGCACCTGCTGCTGGAGCTGCACCTGCCGCCGGAGCCGCTGGAGCTGCATTCGCTGCATCGATATAAGCAACAATTCCCTTGATCTGCGCTTCTGAGAAGTTAGGATAAGGAGTCATAGCCGCTTTATTGAACTTGTTGTACAAGTCGTTTGCGTACTTGTCTCCTGATGCGATAACTGCTTGTGGATTGTGTACCCATTTAACGATCCATTCGATCGGACGGCGACCCGTAACACCTTTTAAACCAGGTCCTACCAATGTTTCATCAGAGGTATTGTGACACGCCGCACAGTTGTTTTTAAACAAAGTTTCGCCTTCTGCTGCATCTTGTGCAAGCATTGCTGTTGTAGAAGCAAGTAGGAATAAGAAGGAAAATAGAAACTTAACGAGAGTTAATTTTTTGCAAAACATAAATATAGATTTTCTCATATTAATTCAGTCCGCAAAACTACAATCTGAATTTTTAGGAAACAATTAATTGCCTATTCATTTTTTGTATTTTTTTAATCGAATTAATTATTTAGAATTTTTCAAAATAAGCCCTCTGGAATTAAATTGAACTATTTTTAGAATATTTTGTAATATGAGAATGGGCATAAAAAAACCTTCCGGATTGGAAGGTTTTTGGAGGTTTCGAGCGGATTCGAACCGCTGTAGAAGGTTTTGCAGACCTCTGCCTAGCCACTCGGCCACGAAACCAATTAATTGGGATGCAAATTTAGCTTTTTTTTAGACAAAGGCAAATGCTATCTTCAAAATTGTGATGTTTTAGGTTTGCCTAAACCCAAATTGTGCTGCGCAATAATTTCTGGTTCAGGCAAACCTAAAATCTAACACAAAATTTCAAACAGGCTCTTTGCTCTCTTATCTAAAATCTGGTGGTCAGTCCGAAGTTGATGAGAGAAAAGAGTTTACGATTTTCATTTGAAAGTATTTTGTTTACATGTAAACAAATGCTTTAGGAAAGCGTAAAAACTGATATCTCCGGCGGCATCCCTACTCTACCCGGATACCCTAAATACCCATATCCGCGATTCACGTAGATTTGTTGTTCTCCCTCTTGGTACAAACCGGCCCATTGTTTATAAACATATTGAGCAGGAGACCAGCGCATTTCTCCAATTTTAACACCGAATTGTGTTCCGTGGGTATGGCCCGCAAAGGCTACATCGATGTCTTTGTATTTTTTCGTTACCTCCGCATTCCAGTGGTTAGGGTCGTGAGATAATAGGAGTTTCGCCGAAGCCTCTTCTGTTCCTTTGTACGCTTTTTCTAGATTTCCATACCAAGGGAAACGACCTAATCCAATGTTTTGGACCCCAATGATGGCTAATTTTTCTCCGGATTCTTCTAGAAAACGATGTTCATCCATTAAGAGATCCCAACCCATTAATTCATGGGCCTTCATTAAGTCTTTTAAGTTTTGTTTTTTAGCAGCTGGGCTGTCCCAGCGCACATAATCGCCGTAATCATGATTCCCTAAGGTGCTGAAAACACCCAATGGAGCTTTGACTTTGTTGAATACATCGAAGTAGTTATTAACTTCTTTTGATTCATTGTTAACCAGGTCACCGGTAAAAAATACCACATCCGCTTTTTCACGCATCAGCATCTCCACGCCCCCTTTAACGGCGGTTTTGTTGAAGAATGAACCCGTATGGATATCTGAAATTTGGGCAATTTTCAGGCCCTTAAAAGCAGAGGGTAAACCTTTGATTTTTAGTGGAATGTGTTCCACTGTATAATCATGTGCGCCGGAAATAATGCCAAAGGCAAAGGTCGCCGCCGGAACCGCACCCACTGCCAAGGCCGCTTGTGACAAGAATTCGTGGCGAGAGATGGCACTAGGATCCTTCTTTAATACTTTTTTCGTACCCCAACGGAAGAAACGTGTAATGTCCTCTATCAATAAGAAGATAATTATAAACAGTTTAGTGATAACCGAAATCATCACAATTGCCATAAAGGTGATCCTGATTTCATTTTTCCATGCATGCAAGGGCAATGCATTGTAGGAGATTATTCCTAGTAGAATGAATAGGGTGAACCCCCAAAAAACATTCTTTGCGGTCGTTTGAATGCTCTGCCGAGAATTTCGAAAAGCGGTTTTGACCGCCATCCAAACGTAATAGTCCAGCGCGATTAACACAATACTGATAAAAGGCACAAAAAACATTTTATTCATAGCACTTAAACTATCTTTGCGATTCAATTGTTCCAAAGGTGCAAAATTACATGAAAAAGACGATAAGTATTTACGGGGGCGGTTGGGTAGGCGCACCATTGGCATTTAAACTGGCATTAGCGGACTTCGATGTGCGCGTTTCGGCTTCCAGTGTTCATCAACAAGCCGCTCATCCGAAGATCAAGGTCTTGGATTTGAGAGCAGAACCCGATATGCCTGCAGATAATTGGTCAGCAATAAACGATTCCGAAGTCCAAATTTGGGCCATTCCTCCTCGTCGCAAGAAGAATTCAGAAGAAACCTACCTGGCTATTTTACAAGATTGGGTGGATAACTTACCTACAGGCGCGGCTAAAAAGCTCATTTTTCTTTCATCGACCTCGGTATATGCGAATGTGTCGGATACCGTAGATGAAAATTCAGGTATTAATGAGGATTCTTTAATGGCCAAAGCCGAAGCCATCGTTTCCTCCTCTAAAGTCCCTTCCCTAATCCTGCGTTTAGCAGGCCTTATGGGCGGAGATCGCTACGTAGCCAAGTATTTCTC
>CANFWR010000025.1 GCA_947450865.1 Cytophagaceae bacterium | reverse complement strand
GGAAAATTAAGCTTAGCCATTGAAATATTTGAAAATAAATATCCCCGCAAATTCTTCCATCAATTAGTCTCATCGCAATTAGATGTAGATCGCTTAGATTATTTAAGTAGAGATTCCTTTTATACGGGTGTTCGAGAAGGATTTATTGGATCTGAGCGACTTTTAAGTATGATGGACTTGAATAATGAGCAATTGGTTATTGAAGAAAAAGGGATTTATTCCACCGAAAACTTCTTAATGGCGCGTCGCTTAATGTATTGGCAAGTGTATTTACACAAAACCGCCATCGCAGCTGAGACGATGTTAATTCAAATATTGCGCCGTGCTAAATTCTTAATTTCTGAAGGCCAAAAATTACCCTGCTCCACTCCTTTGAAAACCTTCCTGAAAAGTACGTATACCTGGGAGGAATTTTCTACCAAAGAAAGTCTATTAATAGCCTTCACAGAATTAGATGATCACGATGTTTGGGCAGCCATTAAAGAATGGAAAAACGCGAGTGATAAAATTCTAAAGCATTTGTGTACACACTTTTTGGCCAGAAAATTATTCACCTGTAAACTAGGCTCCCAGCCGCTTCCTAAAGCGAAAAGAGTTGAAATCGAGGAGAATATCAAACGGGAATATGGTATTACGGATGAAGAATTATCCTACTTTGTGGTGGAAGGTTCCACCTCGAATGCGGCCTATGTGCAGGGAGACAATACCATCAAGATGGTCGACAAACAAGGTCAAGTGGTCGAGTTACTCGAAGCATCTGATTTACCGACCATTCAAGCTTTAAGTAAGATTGTAAAAAAATACTATTTTTGTTGTCCAAAGAGCGTATATTTGCAAGGAGAATTGAGCTAATGGATATTCTCTTTGCCTTTATTAAACAACGTATGACCGAATGAAATTTACTGTTGACCAAATAGCCCAATTAATTCAAGGTACAGTAGATGGCGATGGATCAGCAAGTATAACGGCGTTTAATAAAATTGAAGAAGGAAAAGCGGGAAGCATCTCTTTTTTAGCAAATCCTAAATACGAATCATTTTTATATCAATCTAAGGCTACAGCCATCATTGTAGCGAATGATTTAGTCTTGAAAGAGAAACCTTTAGCCACTTTAATTAAGGTAAAAGACCCCTACTTTGCTTTCACCATTTTACTTCAAAAATACCAAGAGTTTACAAGCGTAAAGGAAACAGGGATACAACAGCCTAGCTTTATCGCAGAAGATGTGAAAACAGGCCTTAATCTCTATTTAGGCCAATTTTCAAGTATCGGAAAAGGATCTACCATAGGGAATGATAATTATATTTCGGCTCACGTGACCATTGGAAATAAGGTTTCTATTGGCAACAATTGTGTGATATATCCAGGCGTAGTTATCTATAATGATACGGTCATTGGAAATAATTGTACCATACATGCGAATGCAGTGATTGGCTCAGATGGATTTGGTTTCGCTCCTCAAGCAGATGGAACTTTCACAACAATTCCCCAATTAGGAAATGTCGTTTTGGAAGATGGAGTTAGTGTAGGTGCTAATACCACCATTGATAGAGCTACCATGGGTTCAACTTTGATAAAAAAAGGAGTAAAAATTGATAATTTAGTTCAAATTGCCCATAATGTTGAGGTAGGAGCAAATACGGCTATCGCAGCGCAGACAGGCGTTTCTGGTTCTACTAAAATTGGCCAAAACTGTTTAATTGGTGGTCAAGTAGGCGTAGCAGGGCATATCACTATTGCAGATAAAACAATCGTTACCGCTCAATCAGGGGTAACGAAAACCGTTCGAAAAGAAGGGCAAATATTAGGTGGAACGCCGGCCTCCCCTAACAGTGAATATTTAAAACGTAATGCTTTATTACGTCAATTACCGGACTTATTAAAACGATTAGAATCTTAATAACGCGTATGAATAATAAGCAACATACTATTACCAAGGCTGTAACCCTATCTGGTGTAGGTTTGCATACTGGCGTAGTTGCCAACCTGACATTTTTACCTGCTCCTGCTAACCACGGGATTAAATTCCAACGTGTTGATTTGCCAGGTCAACCTATTGCGGATGCGGATGTAGATTACGTTGTAGATACATCACGTGGAACAACAATTGAGCACAATGGTGCACGAATCAATACTGTTGAACACGTTTTAGCGGCATTAGTAGGATTAGAAGTAGACAACATCTTAATTCAATTGGATGGGCCGGAACCACCCATTATGGATGGTAGTTCGATTAAATTTGTGGAAGCTCTCAAGGATGCAGTACTAGTTGAACAAGATGCACACCGTAAATTCTTTGAAATAACGGAAGAAGTACGCTATAAAGATTTAGAAAATGGCATTGAATTAGCTGCATTACCACTGAATGACTACCGTATGGCGGTGATGGTGGATTATAATTCCAAGTTTTTATCCAGCCAACACGCTAACTTAAGCCATGTGTCTCAATTTGAGAAGGATTTCTCTATGTGCAGAACGTTTTGTTTTGTACACGAATTAGAAGTCCTTTATAAAGCAGGTTTAATAAAAGGTGGAGATTTAAATAATGCGATTGTTATTGCAGATAAAGATTATTCAGAGACTGAATTAGCTCATTTAGCTGAAGTATTAGGCAAACCAAAAATTTCTGTTTCAAAAGAAGCTGGTATCCTAAACAACACTAACCTTCATTTCAATAATGAAATGGCTCGCCACAAGTTATTGGATTTAATGGGAGATTTAGCGTTAGTGGGAAGACCTATTAAAGCACAAATTTTAGCTTCTCGACCTGGTCACGCATCTAACGTTGAATTAGCTCGCAAGATCAAGAAATTGATGTTAGACGCAGAGAAGAACAAAGTACCTACGTACGATCCTAAGCAACAACCTATTTTCACGCACGAACGCGTTTATGAGCTTTTACCTCACCGTTATCCATTCCAAATGATCGACAAAATCATTTACTTGGATGATATGAGTGTAGTGGGAGTAAAAAATGTGACGATGAATGAAAATTATTTCATGGGTCACTTCCCTAACAATCCGGTTATGCCGGGAGTTATGCAGGTGGAAGCTATGGCACAAACAGGAGGAATTCTTGTTTTGAGCTCAGTAGAGGATCCAGAAAATTATTGGCCGTACTTAGTGGGAATTGAAAATTGCCGTTTTAGAAGAAGTGTTATCCCAGGTGATACCATTATCTTTAAATGTGAGCTTCAAGCACCTATACGCAGAGGTATTGCCAAAATGACCGGAAAGGCCTATGTTGCAGGTCAAGTAGTTTGTGAAGCAGAAATGACTGCTAGTTTAGTTCGTAAATCGTAAGATTTTATATATGATTCATCACTTAACTCATATTGATCCCAAAGCTAAAATAGGTACTAATGTTAGTATCGATGCTTTCACCTCCATACACGAAGATGTAGAAATTGGTGATGGTACTTGGATTGGATCAAATGTGACGATATATCCAGGCGCACGCATTGGTAAAAATGTGCGCATATTTCCAGGGGCTGTCATTTCAGCTATTCCTCAAGATTTAAAATTTGGAGGAGAAACAACTACTGCAGAAATTGGAGATAACTCCACGATTCGAGAATGTGTTACCATTAATCGTGGCACATCAGATAAATTGAAAACAGTTATTGGTAAGAACTGTTTAATCATGGCCTATGTGCACGTTGCCCATGATTGTTTCATTGGGGACAATTGTATTTTAGCGAATGCCGTACAAATGGCAGGCCACGTGACTGTTGGTGATTTTGCCATCATCGGTGGATCCTCTGCTATTCACCAATTTGCTACCATTGGGCAGCACGTAATGATTTCAGGTGGTTCACTTGTAAGAAAAGATGTCCCTCCTTTCACAAAATCAGGTCGTGAACCTTTGAGTTATGCTGGTATTAATTCTGTTGGATTACGTCGCCGAAATTACACAGATGAACAAATTAATGTCATACAAGAAGCGTATCGGTATTTATATTTGAAAGGGTTGAATACGAATGCTGCTTTGGCAGAAATAGAAACACAATTGCCTAATACACCTGAACGAAACGAAATTATTGATTTCGTTAAAAATTCAGAGCGCGGTATCATGAAAGGCTAATTAACGATGGAAATTCTTGTTCAAAATCTTTCCAAAAAATTCAGACAAGAATTTGTCCTCAAATCCTTCTCCCATTCCTTCAAATCAGGGCAATCCTATGCTCTAACAGGACCTAACGGCTCAGGTAAATCTACTTTACTTCAGTTAATTGCACAATTCACCTTGCCTAATTCAGGAACAGTTGAAATGACAGGCATTGACCCTGAGCTAGCCTATAGTCATATTACCTATGCAGCTCCTTATGTCGAATTAATCGAAGAATATACATTACCGGAACACCTAGATATATTGGTCAAAAACAAGTACCTCCCTGCTTCGGTCACCTTAGAATTACTGGAGGATTTTATTGACTTACAGCCTGGTAGATTTAAATTAATAAAAAACTATTCTTCTGGAATGCGCCAAAAAATCAAACTCGGATTTGCGCTACTATCAGACAGATCAGTCCTTTTGTTAGATGAACCGACAACGAATTTTGACGAACAAGCTAAAAATTGGTTCTTTATTCGACTAGAACAACAGCGTCATAAATTAATCATTGTTGCGTCCAACGAAGCGAGAGAGATTGAATTTTGCAAGGAAAAAATTGATATACTAAATTTCAAATAAGAAATCGAAGTCTTAGGCGAATCGCGCCTAACAAAAGAATAATAAATCCTACAAAGAAGAGTAAGTCACTAAAGCTCAACACGCCCATACTCATTCGGTTATAATGAGAGGATAAATCAATAAAGTCCAAGCCCACTTCCTTGGCTCCTTGCCAAAAGACAAAATTCAAAATAAGTCCAACAATAAAAGCCACAGGCTGCTTTTTACTTAGACTAGAGGCAAATAAACCATTTGCCACAAAACAAAGAACCAGCAGAAACAAGGCTATGAAACCTCCTATAATTAAGGAAGAATCATAATTATTTTCAGGCAAACCTAAAAAAGCAATTGATTGTATAAAAAGGATACTAGGTAACAAAGTACAAACAACGATAAAAGCCAAGGCACCAAACTTAGCTAAAAGAATCTGATGGCTAGTTATAGGTAAAGAACGCAATAATTGAAAAGTCCCTCGATCCATTTCTTCGGAGAAACTATTCATAGAGAGAGCGGGAACAAAAAATAAGAAAAACCAGGGACTTAAATCAAAGAAGACTGTTAGTTCTGCAAATCCATAGTCCAACACATTTCCGTCTATCACCCAAACATAGACCCCCATTAAAATAAAAAAAGACGAGATGGTTCCCCAGCCCATCCAAGAGCTAAAAAAAGCCAACACGTCTTTCTTTAAAAGAGTGAACATCTTATTCGAAAATCGGTTTTTCTCTCTTCACTACAGCTGAAACGATCAAACCTAAAAGGAAGTTAAAGATCAGACTCATAATCACGACAATTACGAATTGCATCCCAGGGTTTAAAAATAATGACGTCATTTCCTCTGCACTTTGAATTTGACTTGCACTCATTCCTTGATCCTCCATACGCTCTCTGGCGATATCCATTTGGCGCTGAATGACAGTATTGTCAATAAACTGAATGTAAATGTAATTAAATCCACCCGCTACTAAACCGCTTATCGCACCTAGTAAGGTTGCTAAACCTAAACCTTCGCCATAACTGATATAACCCTCATTTTGCTCTCTAAATTCGCGTAAACAGAGATAAGAGATAGTGACAGATAATACCAAAGACCAAACAGTAGAAATCCAGCTAATGGATTCTTGAAATTGTTCAGCCCAACCCATTACATTCACGAGCGTTGAAAAAAGGAAACTTAATAAACCATTAATGAAGCCGTATTTTAAGGCGATAATGGATGATGAGGCAGTTGATTCAGAGGTGTTTTCCATATTTATTTTTTATAGTACAAAGAAATTAACAAATTAGGCAGGAATCCTAAAGCAATCTTTTGGGCAAAATCATCTTTCGCTATGCTATAAGCATCAATTGATTTGACTCCGGCATGTAATCGATTATAATACTCGCCACCTTCTTGATTTACAATTACTTCTTTATATGAATTCAATTCTAACAAACTCTGTTGAATGTACGCATCTAGCATCTGTATTCCGGTAGGAGATTGAAAGAAGTAATACAGAAAATAGGCACTAAAAAGGGCTGTAATAATAATCAAGATGTATTGAAGCGTAAAATAGACTAAAAAATGCTTCTTCTCACCACCGTGACGCTTAGGAAAACGAGTTACATACCACCATTGAAAAAACAACAGAAAAACATAAGTGGGTGCTTTTTTACCACCAATGGGTATAATGCCAAATTGTTGCAGGATAAAACTATATGCCACCAACAAAAGAATAAATAACAAAGCTAATAGGATAAAACGACCTATTTCTGCAAACCAATTATTGACCATAAGAATGATTTAATCCATTAAATACCCCGATGACCTTCTGTTCCAAGGCATGTCCGATAAAAATAGAATTCTTGGATTTGGAAACAATTTCTTTGCTTGTGTAAACATGGGAATCTGGTACGATAACAAAACCTTTCATAGTTTCTCCTACCTTCAATTCAGGCAGTTGAATTCCTAAGAAGGAAGCAGCTGCATGAGATAAGTAGTTATCCACCTTCTTCAGGCCTTGTTTTTTCGCTTCTTGTATGAAGGTTAATGCCAACGTTTCTAATCCAATCGTGCCGAAAGAAGCTTGATCGAATTCCAACTCTTTATTTTCCACTTCAACTGGATGGTGATCTGAAACGACCGACATAATCGTCCCCTCTTTCAATCCTTGCCATAAAGCTGAGCGATCAGCTTCTGTTCTAAGTGGAGGGTTCACCTTTTTCAAGGTATCAAAATCAGATACCGCATCTTCTGTAAAAATGAGAGAATAGATAGCCACGTCAGCAGTCACAGGTAAACCTGCCTTCTGAGCATCACTAATTAACCGAACTGATTCAGCCGTAGAGATACAAGAGAAGTGAAGGGAGAACTCCGGATTTGCTAATCCAAATGAGTGTTGCATCACGTAAGCCAATAAATCCAAATCACGCTTCACGTGCATCGTTTCAGCGAGCACAGGGATTCCTTTTAAACCTAAGAGCGTACTTTGAAGTCCTTCGTGTATTTGGCCAAATAAAGATAAACCTTTCACATCTGGTCGGGATATAACCTTCGCCGGTAGAGGTTGCAAGTATTGAAGGCACTTCAACATTAAATCGGTGTCCTGCAATGAGCCTGCTCCATGACTAAACCAGGATGCTCCAGCTTGATGTAAATCCATCAAATCGCTAAAGTTCTCCGCTTTATTCCCTATTGTTAGAGGAGCCACAGGATAACAATTCACTCCTGATCCAGCTAATTTCTCTGCAATATATTGAATAGATTCTGGTTGCTGAGGTACAGGATCACCCGTCGGCAAAAGCAAAAAGTCTAAAACCCCACCCTTCCAGGCCGCAGCTTGTAAACTAGCCCAATCTTCCTTGTGTTCCCCACCTGGTAAGGTATTATGAACACGAAGATCAACTGCAGAAGGAAACCATTGGAGATCGCTATTAGAAATAACTAAATCAGCATCTGCTTGTATCTGTGGAGCAATTTCTACCCACTGGCCATCAGAAGCTAATAAATCCACTTTCTTTCCGTAAAAAGAAGACCGGCTATCTTGAATTAAAATCTGTTTGAATAAGATCCGCATTTGTTTTTGGCTTATAAAAAAACCCTGATTAACAGGGTTTTAAAATCAATGTCCGATAAAGGATTTGTATGTTTCAACATCCATCAATTGGGATAAATCACCAGCGTCAGCCGCTTTGATTTTCACAACCCAACCATCACCATAAGGATCAGAGTTAATTAATTCAGGACTGTTGTTTAAAGCTGTATTGAATTCTACGATTTCTCCAGCAACTGGCAAGAACAAATCTGAAACCGTCTTAACCGCTTCTACAGTTCCAAAAACACCGTCTTTTGCAATCGTCTGACCTACTGTCTCTACTTCAACGAAAACGATATCGCCTAACTCACCTTGAGCGAAATCTGTGATACCTACGATAGCTACATCGCCATCAATCTTAATCCACTCGTGCTCTTGAGTATATTTTAATTCGCTTGGAAAATTCATATGATTATTATTTGCTTACAAAGGTCACTAAAATCTCGATTTTTTGCAAACGATTTTAGATTATTCGCTTAAACTATACCGGATTTGGAAACCACCTGCCACAGTTGATCGGTAGAAGGAATTAGAAACCAAGGGGTTATTCATCATCTTGTCAAAATAAGCCGTAACCGTTAACTTATTATTCACATTATAACTCAGTTGAGGACGGAATTGAAAATTTACAAATCCTTGTGTAACGATCGTCTCTGCATCTAGTTTACGTTGCAAAGTTCGGGTATCTCTTATCGTTAAATTCATATTGAACCGCAAGTCATTAGGCAAACGAACTGCGCGGCCATTGATTTTGAATGGAATTAACATATTGGATTTAGTAAATCCTATGGCTACCGTAAGATCCTTATTCGCTAATTCTGCCACCTGCGAATTCGCTAAATTCAAACCTACATTTCGATCTTGATTATACTCTAGGCGCAACGAGATTTTACTCTTCGTCACTGCATTCACCCCAATCAACGGAGAAAAACGTTCCACAAATGAAATTGTACTCATCACGTAGACCGGAATCAAGGTATTGGTTACTGGATCAAATCGAGACGAAAGAGGGTACAAAAGACTATTCAACGTTAAATTAATATAGTCCGTCGTAAATTGTCCGTATTCCAATGACGAGACAAAATTCCCAACATTATACGTACTTGAATACATATGAGAAATCGTAAACGAAGCAAACTTATTCTTAATTCCAGGTAATAAATTCAATCCATTATAATCCACTTTCCAGTTTGGTAATGGGATATCGTAGAATGGCGAATATTTGACCGTGTTTGCAGAAACTCCCGAATAAGCCGCAAAAAAGGCGGGGATTAATACATCTTGAGAGTTCTGGTTGTAGGTTCCTATCTCAGTTGCTTTTGAGCGATTAAGTCGAGATAATAAGACAGAACGATTGGATCTGAACTCTTCGAAAACCGTTTCAGGGTTTGAAAAAGCCGTCATAAAGGACAAGAATGACATCGAATAGTTTCCTGAACGAATTGGACTTTGGGATTTGAAAGGTCCATTCGCAACCTCTGGACGGTAGAATTCCTGGTAATTATCTCCTTTGTTATAATTACCGTCTACTTGAATGCGTAAATCTTTTGTAGGCTCTAACTGCGTCGAATACGTTAATTTCTGCGTACGCAATTGAGTGAATGGCGTATTCTGAACTGTACTTCGGGTCAACCAGCCATTTTCGGCTGCCTTGAAACGAATTCCATCATCCTGTCCCCCACTGATAAAATCAAATCCTGGTGCCTGATTCAAGGCATTCATACCTAACATACCTGGATTAGGCATAAAACCAGGTAGTGTAGTCGATTCATTGATGGCATAATTCACTTGAATACCCCGAAGCGTTAACAATAAACGGGTAATAGATTTAAGCGCACTTTTTGCAGGAATCACAATATCCTCCTCGTCACCAGGATTTCGAGCCACATTTTTACCAAAGGAACGAGGACTATTTGCCCAACGTAAAGCCTTAACGCGGTTATAAAGCGCTACAAAATCCACCTTTCCATTAATGGCTTGTTCTCTCGTGTTTTTAATAATATTGCCAAAAGGTAAGCCTAATGAATCTCGGATATCAAACGAATTGGCAAAATAATTATACCCCACCCGATGCGTATAATCCGCATTCATCCAATCGGTTAAAACCGATTTCTGTAGAGGCAAACGCCAAACCATCCCCGCTTGTTGATCAAAACTTTTTGCTCTACCTAAAGCGCGTAAACTAATCATCACCGAATCACGCTTTTCTTGCGTATCCAAGTCCCCTATCGGTTCATCAATGATCGAATTCACCTGCGCATTATAATTCAGCACCATACTCTTGGTTAAATTCCAATTCAGCGCATATTGGCGATTAAAGAACCAATACTTCTCAAATTGTGGAGCCACACCAAGCGTGGTGAATTCCGCATTACGCATTTGAGTCTTAATGAAACTGCGATCCATATCTAATCGAACCATCAATGAAGAGGGTACCAAATTCAGATTGAAATCTTTGATTAAATCGAAAGTGGCTTTCTTAAACGGCTCTAAGAAACGCGATGAACTCGTATAGGCGTAGAGAAGACTACCTTTATGGCTTAATTGACTGTATTCAGCTATTAATGGACTCGTCCGCAACATTTCAGCATATGCGTAGCTAAAGGTGAAATTAGAGAAATCCCAAGGATAGCTGTTCTTAGCCTGGGCACTTCTGCTCTTCTTCACATTAGAAAAATTAAAGCCTTTACGTTCGGTATTATCCTCCACTAAAGTAAGATAGGATTGTTTTTTTGCCTCAGAACTAAATTTCTGAATCGAGTTTCGCAAAAAGATATCCGGGTCAAAAGGATCAAATTCAGGCGAAATATTACGGCGATCATAGGTGATAAAGAACGGAATTTTGAAGCCCCACTTTTTAGGCAAGAGTTTGTCCAAATTCAAATTCGCCGTAATACCATATTCCAGATTATTCTCGCGACTGCGCTCAGAGATTTTGGCCTGAACCCCTCCAAAGCCATAATTCTTAAAACTTCCATTCATCTGAATCGTTCCCAAGTCGGCTAATTTGATTCCTAATTTACCGATAGCTGCTTCTCCAGAGGTCTGATCAAATCCCGAGGCACGTAATTCATTCACCCAAATACAGAAGGATTTGTTGGTATTACTTGTATTCCGAACCCCTATCATCGTCACCATGGTTGCACTTTGATCCGGACGACCCATGACCGTAATCTTATACGTCTTACCTGTAGAACTCGTCACAATCATCGTAAAACGGTCATTTAGACTTTTACCCTGCTTATCTCGTTCCGTCTTCACTTGCTTCACTAAATCAAACTCGATGTCAAACTCATTCTCCATCGGCCAAATTTCGGTGTCTAAACTTTGTCCTTTCTGCGTCTGCGTTAATCCCGTATTCTCTATTTCATAGTAATTATCCGTCAAATCAGTCCCAATACGCAAGAATGCACTAACCTGTCCATTAATCGCATCAGGGCTTTGCATCGAAACGAACATTTTTAATCGCTTGTAGTTGATGAAATCGAATAAGGTATTTTTAAATACAGCACGGGCATCATTTGGTCTTAAATTATCGACACAAAGACTCATCGACTGCTCATTCAGACGTGCGTTGTTTATCGTCGTAATATCTTGATCACGAACAAATCCCGGTGGAACCACATAAGGAATGGCGGTCTCTCCTTTATTAGCAGGACCATTCTCTTCAATATTCACACTTGAAACTCGGAATTTTGCATCGTATGGCTCCGGCAAGTCCTGACCACTGCGCTTATCTAATTCACCCACAAACTTGCGGTAGCTATATCCTGAAAGTTGTAGCTGAGCAAAACGCAATACAACAGGCTCCTGGAATTCCTTCAAAACCATCCGCATAAAGCGAATCGATTTAAACGAATTTATCTCGCCCGCAGGGGTTTTATAGTTGCGTTTATCTTTAATCGGAATGCGGAACAAATACCAATTCACGCCACCCTCAGTAATTTTATCTACCACAAAGCCACTCCCAATTTGTAAGCTACTAGGCTTTAAATCCACCTCGTATTCAAAATAGGCCTCATTTTCATTGACCGTATTGTCATTATTCAAATCCTCTCGGTCTGGAAGCATACTATTTGCTTCTGTGAAATTCGTATTAGATGGATTAGCCGTTGTTGGGCTATTATTTTCCATACCTAGGTAATTTTTATACCGTTGAATCAACGATTCCGTTCCATTGAATTTTTGATTCAAATAGTAATCGAAGTCATCGGCGGATGGGTCATTTTGGATTTTGGCCAAAGCCGAGGCATCCGTCACTCTCCCCTTAATTTGATCCAAATACGCTTTGAAATATGTCGTCTCCGTCAAAGCTGTAGCATCATCAGACTTGTTAGGCAAACCATCTAAACCGATATCCTGTTTTTCCCTTCCTGCCGAATTATCAAAAGCATTAATCACAAACTGACGAGAAGGCGATAAACCCCAATCGGTCGTCTCCACATTCTTCCCTGTCCCTGAGGTGATTTTCTCCCCGGCTGGAATACCATTCTCGAAATTAGAATAGCCATCTGGAATAAAATCTTCTGATACATCGCCTAAATGAAAAACTAATTTACCCCCCGTTTCATTATTTTTATTGAATACCCCATCTCTAATTTTACCGGCTTCCCCGCCAATAAATGGATCCATTAACCAAAACTCAATCTGCTCCACATTCGCATTATCAAAATCCGTATCGGAGCTGATGGCACGCGTTATCGCACCAAAATTAGAGGCAGGAGTAGGCAACAAACCATTCGAAGATAAATTCGGATTAAAGTTGTACAAGCCACGCTCGGAAGGGAAATAGGCTACATCTAAGACTCCAATAGGCAAATTGGTAATGTTATTGGCGAAGTCTTTATTGGGGAATAATCCTTTTGGAGTTACAACACGTTCGTAAGCATAAGCATTGACTTTAGCCGGATCCAAACCAGGCACATCTAAAGCAAAACCTCCTTGACCATAAATACTCGCATCGACTGTATAGGCCGCAATTTTAGCGCGGTTAAAACCGGCCGCCAGTTTATTTCCTGCTAAAACATACGACTTAGGCGTGGCAGCAGACTTCCACAAATTTGCTTGAGAACTCAAGTTATAAATCACGCGGGCTGCTTCGAAATCATCAATAAAGGCATTTCCTTGCACCCGATCGTTTACATTCGGAATCAGTTTCGCAAACTCCCCTTGGAAATCAATTACCGAAGTTTCCTTAGTTGAAATCAAAGGCAATTTGTCCAAGAAACGCGTAATACCTTGTGAATTCTGAAGTATGGTCGCATCAAAACCTAATAAAGTATTGTTCACC
Source organism: Cytophagaceae bacterium (assembly GCA_947450865.1). Taxonomy (GTDB): domain Bacteria; phylum Bacteroidota; class Bacteroidia; order Cytophagales; family Spirosomataceae; genus Aquirufa. The sequence goes on along the minus strand of CANFWR010000025.1, from coordinate 10,974 downwards.
GGCTCATTGCCCATCGCGACACGACGGAAAAAGGCAGGCGGACTTTCGGACATATTTTGGATGGTAGCTCCTAAATGGACGTTCTTGCCTAAATTATAATCTAGACGAGTCCCTAAGAGTGTCCTTATTTGATTCGAGAATAAATCCGGCTTCTCATAACACACCTTAATCTCTCTTCCGGAGGCAAATACTCCTTCATTAATAATTTTTACTCGTCCAGATTGAGGCTCCACAATATAATCAGTTCCAGCTGCCAGCGATTGACCTCCAGCCGTTACCGTCACTGATTTTGCTTCTACTCCAAAAGGCAAGGCAATATCACCCCCAGCACCAGACTGAAAGGTTCCTTTGATGAAAAACTTATTCTTGGTGGAAATTTGGGCTGCATCGGTTTGTGTTCCCGTGTACAATTTATCGTAAACGTATTTATCGACTAAATTGGATTCAGTAGACGTAAACTTCGCACGCAAATTAGTCCCAAATGGTTCCAGAACAGGGAAAATAATCTTACCAGCTTTGGAATCTATCGTAATATCTTCGATGTAATCAAAATTTCCATCCGGCTGAGGATCTCCTGCAAAATTCAATTTATCTAAACCTAAAACCTTTACAAGTGGAATATCCTTAAAATTCGTCCCCTCAATTAGATTACTATTATCAATCCCTGTCGCATCATCCTTGTACACAATACGTAACTGAAAATTCTGTTTTGTTAAGGCAGATGTGTTCAAGGAATAGATATTCTTCATCATCAAGTCCCACATCGGATGAGGTTTTCCCGTAACACTTGAATTCAAATTGTTTCGAATCGTGCTCGACTTCAACATTTTAAGGATCAACACCTCATCATCTTGACGCGCCTGATAATCCTCCGTTAACTCCCCTACCTTGTATTTTCGACCATTTAGGGTGTATTCGTAGGAAACAGCTAACACCTCATCGTTACGCAGAGGAGCCACTAAGGAGATGTATCCGAGTTGTGGATTGAACTTAAATTCACGGTCTGTTAACCGTTTAGCGCCTTTAAGCACATCAAAATCAGTACCGCGTTTTAAATTATACGTAGTCTCCAAGCGATCTGTCGCTTCATTCGATTTACGCAGATTAGGATCTGCCAAAAGCTTCGCATACATCCCATTCGCCTTATTATCTACAGGGCTCGTAGGATTGACTGGCTGAAAAACAGGATTCGTGTTATTGTAAGGACTAGCTTCCCCTAAATCATACAAGGAAACAAGGTTCCGAAGCGTTTCCGTGCTCTGTGTCCGATTCGTGACATACACTTCCACACGCGTCACCGTAATTCCACTCGAGATTACAGGCAAATTTTTTAAAGCCCTTTCGTAATTGTTTCTGAAATAAGATGACAAGAAAAAATGCCTATTCTCATCGTACTGATCCACGCGAACTTCAAAATTCTTCCCTTGCGACCCTCCTTTCAGTGTAATACAATCTTGCTTCGAACGTTGTTGCGCTGCCACGACTGTCATATCCAAGGCTCCAAAGCGCAATAAGGTTTTCACCCCAAACAAATTCTGAATACCTGGTATTAATTGCGAATTCAAAGTCCAAGAGGTATTTCCGACTTCAATGTTTTGGAGAATATCCTCTTCTTGCGTCTTCCAATTTAACTTTAGTTGATTTTGGAAATTAAAACTCGCCTTAGTGTCAAAATTGACATTCAAGTTTAACTTATCCCCTATCTTTCCTTGGAAGTTAATCTGAGCCTGTTCATTAAAAAAGAGATTTCCAACATAGCGTAATTGAACAGGAATAGCCGGATTATCGACAAATTGCCCCATGTAACCCACATCAAGCAAAAGACTACCATTGGGCTTAAAGGAGACTTCGGTCCCTCCAAAAATCCGATCAATCGCCGGCGGCAATTCGATTTTAGGAAAAAGCCCGCGGGATTTTAAATTACTAGAACCATCTAAACTTTTGGAATAAGTTCTCCAAAAACTCCGATTAACCTCCTGATTTTGAATTTGATTAAACGTATTAAAATCACTAATTTCCGCAGCACCCGTCGCATCTTTTTGAATGACTAATTTAGGATCAGTCTCATACGAATAATTGAGCTTCGACTTAGAAGAATAAATAGAAAAGGGAGACTTTCCCGTAATTCGATTGGTTTTTTTTAGACTTAAACGAGGTTTTTTACCCGATTTAGCCACTGAATCTACTTGTGCCCAACTCGAAAAAGACAACACTAATCCAAGCCCAAGAATAAAGGGAAACCAGATGGAATAGCTATGTTTATCGGTCGAATACAATTATCGCAAGGCTAACTTGATTAAATTTTCAACGGTTGCATCAGGATTAGACTTCAGAATTGTATCTAGACTCTTTTCTGCCGCCGTTCGAGGAATTCCTAACGTAACTAAAGCAGCTAAAGCTTCCTGCTTATGGCCATAATTCGCATCATGTGAAGCAATACCTGCTTCCACAAACAGGGTATCTTTTTTGCACTTATCCTTCAATTCTAAAATAACCCGTTGTGCAGATTTAGATCCAATTCCCTTGATGGACTGAATCAAGGCTATATTTTCATTCATAATCGCCGAACGAATTTCATTGGAAGAGAAGGATGATAGCATTACCAAAGCTGTACTTAAACCAATCCCTGATACAGAAATCAAATCAAGAAACAAAAGCTTTTCATCCATCGAATGAAAACCTACTAAAGTATGCGAATCTTCCTTCACCTGTAAGTGAGTGAAAAGCTTACAACTCTCTTCTCCATCCGCTAAAGCAGAATAGGTCTGCAAAGAGATCTTCACCTCATAGCCTACTCCATTTACATCAATAATCACGTGCGCACGATCTTTGTGGGCTAATTTACCTTTTAAATAAGCTATCATAATTACCTGCGTTTACGGCGTTTTTTAGATTTAGTCTTTTTCTTTTTACGAGAAGTCTTTTTGCGCTTCTTGGAGGAGCTTCGCTTACTATATTTCTTAGATGCTTTGGCTAATTTAAAGTAAACGAGCGTTTGCCCTTTCTTAAGTTTTGAACCCTTGATGCGATTCATACGCTTCAATTCAGAAACACTCAAACCTAATTTACGAGCTACACGTGATAAAGTTTCACCACTTTTTACGCGATAAGTATAACGCTTTGCAACAGGAATCGGCTCTTCAATTTCACTTGTATCAATCTCTGATGAATCTGGCGCAGATATATCTACCCTTGCTGAATCTAAAATACGAGACCTATTCTGCTCAAAGTAAGCAAAACGGCTTTTAGGAATATGAACTTTAACTTTGTTCGAATTCTTAGGTAAAAAATGTGAAATGATGTGGGGATTGATTCGCTTTAAGGTATCTAAAGAGAATCCTGTCAACCGAGTCAGCGTATTTAAATTCAAATACCCAGAAACTAAAATACTATCCTTTGGAATATCAATCACCCAGTTTTCCGGCTGTATAAAATGATCCCAATGGTAATTCATCATATACGTAATCGCAATGAACTGAGGAACATAAGCACGGGTCTGCGCGGGTAAACACGCATAAATACCCCAAAAATCATTCGCTCCACCGCAGCGACGCATCGCTCTTTTTACATTAGAGGGACCCGTATTATAGGCCGCAAGCGCTAAATGCCAATCACCAAACGTTTTGTAAAGTCGCTTTAAATATTGGCATGCCGCATCCGTCGCTCGCTCTGCATCGAATCGCTCATCGATGTATTGATCTACCCGCATCCCAAAATCTCCCCGAGCCGTATAAGGCATAAATTGCCATAATCCACCAGCTCCCTTATTCGAAATGGCCTTATTCTCTAAACCCGACTCAATTAATGACAAGTACTTTAATTCATCTGGCAGACCATATTTCTTTAAATACTTCTCATACAATGGAAAATAGATATCCTTTCTTTCTAGCATTCTTTGAGTGAAGCTTGCTTTTCTAAAGGCGAAAATCTCTACAAATTGGTGCGTAAGGATGTTGTAATTTAACGGGATTTCATTTTCCAGCTTTTTCAAACGTTCTTGAATTAAACCGGGATCGATGCTGAAGACAGGTGGGCCACCCTGCTCTATTTTGGCCAAAGAATCAATCTGAACTAAGTCATAGGCAGGCTGATATGCCCCAGTGACTTGTCCAAAGGAGAAAGAGGAAATAAACAAACAGAAAAGAAGAATGACTCTATTCCACATCTTTGCTTAAAAATTCACCTATATCTAACATTTTAGCCTCTTGGAATGGACTAGTCATTAATTGAAAACCCATGGGTAAACCAGCAGAATCGGATCCCATCGGAATCGACAAACCTGGAATTCCTGCCACATTCGCCTGTACGGTAAATAAATCACCTAGATACATTTGGATGGGATCCAATGTCTTCTCTCCTAAACGATAAGCAGTAGAGGAAGTCGTAGGAGAAATAATAAAATCATAATCCGTTAAAATCGAAAGCGTTTTATCCTGAATTAATCGACGCACTTTCTGTGCTTTAGTATAGTACGCATCATAATAATCCGCGCTTAACACGAAGGTTCCTAACATAATGCGTCGTTGGACCTCAGCACCAAAACCCTCTTGACGCGTACGCTTATACAACTGCATCAAATCAACCGGATTAGCTGTCCGATGTCCAAATTTAACCCCATCAAAACGGGATAAATTCGAACTCGACTCTGCCGTAGTTAATACGTAATACGTAGGTAACAACTGATCGATATAAGGAAAATCAACGGCTTCAACCGTATAACCCAAACTTCTTAATTTATCCACTTGGACTTCAAACGCCGCTTTAATCTCCGGCTGAAGGCTTGGATGCTCCACAACTTCTTTAATGTACGCGATGCGCTTATGATCAAGTGTAGCTGCTGGAACTTTGGAGCACAACGTACTATCTTGGCCATCCTCTCCTTTAATAGTATCTAAAACTAATCTTGCATCCGAAACGTAGTTTGCAATCGGACCTATAGAATCAAAAGAAGACGCATAGGCAATTAATCCCCAACGCGAAACTAATCCATACGTGGGCTTCAAACCAATAACGCCACAAAAGGCAGCTGGCATCCGAATAGATCCACCCGTATCGGTTCCTAACGAAACTTGGCACATTCCCGCCTGAACGGCTACCGCAGAACCGCCAGAACTTCCTCCAGCCACATAAGCTGGATTCGCAAAATTCAAAACAGGTCCATAGGCAGAATTTTCATTCGTACTACCCATTCCAAACTCATCACAGTTTTGACGACCAATGATAATCGCATCCTCATCTAATAAACGCTGAACGGCTGTGGCTGAAAAAGTAGATTTAAAGGAATTCAATATTTTACTACCTGCATACGAATGATGCCCTTCATAACAAAGCAAATCCTTAATTCCCACGACTAACCCCGCTAATTTACCTGCTGTACCAGCCTTCAATTTAGCATCAATTAAAGCCGCCTGAGTCATCGCTTCCTCCTCATAGACCTCCAAAAATGCATTCAACGACGTATTATGCGTATGAATTTGTTGTAAATGGCCAGCGACAATAGCAGAAACCGAAAGCTCACCCGCTAACAATTTCTCCCTGATTTTCGCATAGGGTTGATTGGAATTACTCATTAAAAAAGGGAATCTGTATAAACACAAAAGCATAGTTGAATTTCTTCAACTATGCAGATATAAGGTAAAGGAATAGACTTATTCTTTCGTATCGTCTAACTCTTTGTTGATTTGATCTTTTACATCATTCTTCGCATTTTGAAACTCGCGAATACCTTTTCCAAGGCCTTTCATTAATTCTGGAAGTTTCTTCCCTCCAAAAAACAATAAAATCAATAAGCCAATCAATAGCATTTCGCCACCACCAAGGCTATTTAAAAATAATAATATGTTTGCAGTCATCATATCGTGTTTTGTCTAAATTTTCGTAAATATATTTAAAAAAGGTTAATTATTCGTGTATTTAAAGATGTTTTTCAAACTCATCTAACTCCTCTTTGATCGCTTTTCCTACCCAAACCACAATCGCTAAATCATCCGCAAAACCTACCAAAGGTAAAAAGTCAGGAATAAAGTCAAAAGGCATTACAAAGTAGAGTAAAGCAGCCGTAATTTTAACTAACGTAATTAGTGGCAACTTAGTGTAAGAACCTTGCACATAAGCTTTAATTAATTCACTAAACAAGATAATGTAGCGATTCAACAATTTCACTAAAGTCAAGTTACTGGAAGATGCTGTTTCTTGCACTTTTTTTAAGGCTCCTCTCAATAAAGAAAGTAATCCTACTTTGTTTTGAGAAAATAGCTCTTCACTCTTTTCCATTGCCTCCTTAAAAAAACGAGAGTCCACAATTCGTTTTACCCAAGTCCCTGATTGTGACATATTAATTTCGATTAATGCTTAAATATAATGAAATCATTTAAGGATTTGTCGTATTTTTGTATCGTTTTTTGAATCATTCTTACCAAAAATTATAACAATGAAAATCACAGTAGTAGGAGCAGGTGCTGTAGGAGCAACTTGTGCAGACAACATTGCCAGAAAAGAATTGGCAGATGAATTAGTTTTATTAGATATCAAAGAAGGTATCGCTGAAGGTAAAACATTAGATATGTATCAAACAGCTAGCTTGTTAGGTTTTGATACAACATTAATTGGTTCTACGAATGATTACACAAAGACAGCTAACTCAGATGTGGTGGTGATTACTTCAGGACTTCCACGTAAACCAGGTATGACTCGTGAAGAGTTAATCGGGGTAAATGCTGGAATCGTGAAAAGTGTGGTAGAAAACATCTTAAAATACTCGAAAAACCCGATTATCGTGATCATCTCTAACCCGATGGATACGATGACGTATTTAGCTAAATCTGTTGCTGGATTAGACAAGCACCGCATCATTGGTATGGGTGGAACTTTAGATTCAGCTCGTTTCAAATGCTATTTAGCAAAAGCAATGGATGTATCTATCAATGATATCTCAGGTACTGTTATCGGTGGCCACGGAGATACAACGATGATTCCATTGAAGCGTTTAGCGACTTATAACGGTGTTCCAGTATCTCAATTCTTAGATGACACCACTTTAGATAAAGTGGTGGCTGATACAATGGTAGGTGGAGCTACTTTGACAGGCTTATTAGGAACGTCTGCTTGGTATGCACCGGGTGCTGCTGGAGCGGCTTTAGTAGAAGCTATCGTTCGTGATGAAAAGAAAATCATGGCTTGTTGCGTATCTCTTGACGGAGAATATGGCCAAAAAGATATCTGTTTAGGCGTTCCTGTCGTATTAGGCAAGAATGGTTGGGAGAAAATCGTTGATTATAAATTAACTGAAGAAGAGCAAGCTGCTTTCAACAAATCAGCTGAAGCGGTTCGCAATATGAACTCGGTATTAGATACCTTGTCTCTATAATTAGCTTATAAATTAAAAGCCTCTCCTATTTGTTTAGGAGAGGCTTTTTTTATTTCTATGAATTTATAGCGATTATTTCGATCGAATCGCAATCACCGGGTCCATTTTCGCAGCTACCCATGCCGGGATAATTCCTGATAGGATTCCAATAAAGCTAGAGATAAATAATCCCGTCACGATATTCTTCATTGATAGCACCAGTGGCAAGGCATCTTGCGGAATCAAGGTAAGTAAGACGACCAGTCCTATTCCCACTAATCCTCCAATCAAACTCAAGAACACGGCCTCGAACAAGAATTGGAACAGGATGAAATAATTCTTTGCCCCTAAAGACTTTTGGATACCTATAATATTCGTTCGTTCCTTAACTGATACGAACATAATGTTAGCGATCCCGAAACCACCTACTAATAAGGAGAATCCAGCTATTAAAGCACCCGCCACATTTAATGCCGCAAATATTCCATCAAAAAACTTATTTAATCCATCTAGGCGATTGACAGCAAAATTACTTTCCTGTTTGGGCTTAATAGATCGCAAGGACCGCATTAAACCGGTAACCTCCCCTTCTAAATTCTCTTGACCTAAATCGTCATCCATTGCTTTGATCGCAATGTCTGGAGCTGGTTTGTCTTTTTGAAATACCGCTGAAAAAGTAGAATAAGGAATAAACGCCTTCTCATCAGGTGTTCCTCCAAAACTTAAAATATCACTCCCCTTCTTCTCAATAATTCCTATAACCTGAAATTTTATTCCATTCAGCTTGATTTGATCTCCTACTGATGCCTCTAAATTTTCAGCCACCTTAAATCCAATAATAACCACATTCAACGCATTCTCTGATTCAATTGGCAAAAAATAACGCCCAAATTGTACTGGAATATTCGTGATTTGATTGTATTCATAACTAGCCCCAGTCATGTTCACATCCATACTCGAACTTCCTTTCGTCGCAGAAGCTGAACGTCCATTATCAATAATAGCAATGGCTTTCGCTGACTTCAAGTTGTCTTTCAGAAATTGATATTCCGTGTACTTCATCTCTGGACGATTCAAGTATTTCCACCAAGGATAGTTATTCTGCATAATCCAAGGCCATTTACCTACGTACAATACCCCAGAACCGGCAAAAGAATCAATCTCAGAACGGATGTTCTTATTTAATGAATCGACGGCTGTAAAAACCGCGACAATGGCAAAAATCCCCACGCTTACGCCTAAAAGGGATAAGGTCGTGCGCATAATATTAGAACGCAAGGCCTGGTAGGCAAAGATTAAACTCTCGTAAACTTGGATTAAAAACTTCATAGGATTTTGCTAGAATTCAAATTTAGAAAATTAATCCCTAGAAATACGCTTCCTTTTTATGAACAGAGCGTATAAACTTTGAATGGCAATATGAAGGTAAGATTGGATTTTGTAATTTCACTTTTCCTTTTGGAATTATGAGCTGGAGCAATTACGAAGTACGTTTGTTGAAAGACCATTTTGAGGGTCATCTGTTTTTTGACGAGAGCCAAAACTCGCAAATAGCCAAGCGTATTTACGCCACTGACGCCTCCGTTTACCAAATTAAACCAGCAGCGGTCGCTATTCCAGCTTCCGTAAAAGACATCAAACGCCTCATTCAATTTGCTTCTCAATCGAAGACCGGCTTAATTCCAAGAGGAGCTGGGACTTCTCTAGCAGGCCAGGTGGTGGGTGATGGTATCGTGATGGAAATCTCCTCTGCATTAGGAAAAGTTATTTCACTAAACAGAAAAGAAAAATCGGTTTGGATTGAACCTGGAATCGTCAGAGATGATTTGAACAAACATTTGGCGACTGCGGATTTGTTTTTTGGCCCTGAAACTTCAACAGCAAATCGCGCTCTGCTTGGTGGAATGCTAGGAAATAATAGCTGTGGATTGCATAGTATTGTTTGGGGTTCAGTGAGGGATCATATTTTGGAAACACGTGCCTTTTTATCCGATGGCACCGAAATTCATACACATCCATTAACACGGGAAGAATTTTACCATAAGACTACCCTACAAAATTTAGAAGGAAAGATATACCGCGAGATTCACCGTATGTTGAATAACCCGGAGATTCAAACTTTAATTCGGGAGAAATTTCCTAAAAAGTCCATCAAACGGAGAAATACGGGCTATGCTCTTGATTCCTTGATTGAAATGCAACCCTTTAATCCGGACGGTGAACCCTTCAATCTTTCCAAGTTAATTGCCGGATCAGAGGGGACATTGGCGGTTGTGCATGCCATGAAATTGAATCTATTGGATCTACCTGAGCCAGAAGTGGCCCTTGTTTGTATTCATTGCCAAAGCCTTCAAGAAGCATTACAAGTGAATATTAAGGCACTAAAACATCCAATTTTGGCCTCTGAATTAGTGGATGATTACATCCTTTCGTTTACAGAAGGACATCCGAATTTCGAAAAAGACCGCGATTTTATTGAAGGAAAGCCGGAGGCGATCTTAATGGTGGAGTTCAGATCAACTGATCGCGCTACCTTAGAAAATCAGGTTAATCAACTCATTGATCAATTAAAGTCGAATAAACTGGGCTATGCCTACCCTACCTTATTTGGTCAGGAGATTGCCAAAGGTTGGGACATCCGAAAAGCCGGTCTAGGATTAATCCGAAACCTCGAGGGAGATACGCAACCCGTTAATTTGATTGAAGACTGCGCAGTAGATCCTTTGGATTTACCTGCTTATGTAGCTGAAATCCAGGCATTACTTGCTAAGTATCATACGAATGCTGCCTACTATGCACATGCCGGAGCAGGTGAATTGCATATAGAGCCATTTATTAACCTAAAGAGCCCTGAAGGTATTTCTATTTTCCGTCAATTATTGACCGAAACGGTGGAAATCCTAAAAAAATACAAAGGATCCTTAAGTGGAGAACACGGGGATGGCCGTTTGCGCGGTGAATTCATTCCTGAATTGATGGGCAAAGAAGTATATAGTCTTTTCAAAGAGATCAAGCACGTATTTGATCCCCAAAACCTTTTCAATCCAGGTAAAATTACAGATAGTCCACCGATGGACACGGCCTTTCGTTTTACTGATAAAAAAGCAGCAGAACCGACTTATTTCTTTGATTATGGAGTTTGGAAAAATCCGTTAGGTCTTGCTGAAAAATGCTCAGGTTCAGGTGATTGCAAAAAAACAGCCTTAAGCGGTGGCACCATGTGCCCTAGTTATATGGCCACGTTGCAAGAAAAAGATTCTACCCGAGCAAGAGCTAATATGCTCAGACAACTCCTGAGTTCTCCTAAGGAAGAAACATTCAGCAATCCAGATTTGCACGAAATTTTAGACTTATGTTTGTCTTGCAAAGGCTGTCAAACCGAATGTCCATCTGGCGTAGACATGGGTAAGTTAAAGGCTGAAACCTTGCAACAGTCCTATTTGAAAAATGGAGTGCCCTTACGCACAAAACTAATCGGACACTTCCCTACCCTACAGCACTATGCAAGTTATGTGGCACCATTGTATAATTTTATTGTTGAATTCCCGCTTACTGCTAGTATAGTGAAATTAGCGATGGGCTTCTCCATCGAGCGAAGTCTACCCACCGTTCAATTCACCAGTTTAGAG
>CANFWR010000024.1 GCA_947450865.1 Cytophagaceae bacterium | reverse complement strand
TGGAGAATGCTCACCATAAGCCTCAGCAGCTGGAATAACTACCGTTTTTTTCTCGCCAATGGTCATGCCAGTTACGCCATCATCAAAACCTTTGATGACCATACCTGAACCTAATTGAAATTCAAGGGGTGTTCTTCCTACAGAAGAGTCAAAAATAGAACCGTCGGTGTGTTTACCTGTGTAGTGTACGGCAACCTTGTCGCCGGTTTTTGCAATAGACATAATGAATCGTTAAAATTTAAAAATAAGCTACAAATAACACGAATTTTCGGACGCTTTCAAAGCAAATTGAGCCACCATTTACCTTTCTATTTGCACAATGACCTCTGGTACTTCAGCGATAAGGTATCTCCTAATTCAATCGCCGTCTTAAAATCCAAGCAGGCATCATCGATCAAACCCAAATGCATCAGATTTATTCCTCGATTATAATATGTTTCGGCATAATAAGGATAGCGAATAATGGATTTAGAGAAGTCGCGGATCGCCCCTTTATCGTTCCCTAATTTGGATTTGAAATAGCCGCGATAGAAATAGTAATCTGCATTAGTGGAATCCAGTCGAATGGCTTTGGTTAAGTCAGAAATGGCACCTGAATATTCTTCCATCGATCCCCGGGAAAAGGCTCTTGCGAAGTAGATTTCAGGGTTTTTGGGGTCTTTTGTCAAAGCCACCGAAAAGTTATACGTCGCTTCTTTGTATTTTTCTTGCTGGATTTGGCTTAGTCCAGCGGCATATTGCAGCATACAGCTACTTAAGAAGAAGAGGGCAAAAAGGGAGGCAAATAAACGGATCATTTAAAGGTCACGATGGTGATTCCCGCACCGCCACGGTCTGCGTGTTCGTCAGTGATGTTTTTGATTTCTCGGTAACGACGTAATTGTTCGCGAATTAAAGTTCGTAAAATTCCATCACCTTTTCCATGCAAAATTTGAACTTCTGGAACACCTAATAGGAGACAATCGTTGATGTATTGGTCTAAAATAACATAAACTTCCTCGCCACGCTTCCCACGGATATCCAGTTTGAGCTGGAATTGCGCCATGCGATCATTGATGTCGATTCCGCGAAGAGGGGCTGTACTTTTCTTTTGTTGTTTAGGTGCGACTATTTTTTGGAGGCGATTCAGTTTGATCGTACTGCGAATGGCTCCCAGAGAAATGACTGCGTCTTTACCTTTGAGTTCCATGATTTGTCCCAAAGTAGGTTCGTCGCCACTCCCTTTAATCACCACCCAATCGCCCACCGCGATAGGGGAGTTGGCATAAACGATACCGGGTGTTTCGGAAACGACTTTCAAAGGCGCTACCGTTTTTAGTTCTTTCTGTACAAATTGCTCTAAATTCGCACGCAGTTCCTTCGTCTTCTCTTTATCGGCCTCTTTTTCACGGATCTGCCTGATGGTCTGCTCAATGCGTTGATTTGCTTCTTGAATGATCTTTTTCGCTTCTGCTTTCGCCGCATTTAACATCGCTTTCTGCTCTTCCTGAACGTGATTTTTCAGACGCTCGTAGTTTTCCTTGATGGAAATCGCTTGCTCATTAGCGAGTGCTAAACTAGCATTCTTACTCTCCCAAATCTGCTTCTCCGTCTCCGTTTCCAACAATAACTTGTCAAAATCCACCTGTTTTTTGCCCAGTTTCTTGCGTGCATTTTCAATGATGGCCTTAGGCAATCCAATCTTTTGCGCGATTTCAAAGGCAAACGAACTACCCGGTTTTCCCATATCCAAGATGAATTGAGGTTCCAAGTGCTCGGTGTCGTAGCGCATCGCGGCGTTGAAAAGTCCTTTTTGGCGATCTGCTAGACTTTTTAAATTACCAAAGTGGGTGTTAATCGCTCCATAGCAACCTTTATCTGCCAGTTTCTCCAAGATGGATTCCGCAATGGCTCCCCCTAAAGAAGGCTCTGTTCCAGTACCAAATTCATCGACTAAAATCAATGTTTTCTCGTTTACATGCTGCAAGAAATACCGCATATTACTTAAGTGAGACGAATAGGTACTTAATTCGTTTTCTAGATTTTGTTCGTCCCCCATATCTAAGAAAAGTTGGGAGAAGAAGCCTATCGTACTACCTTCAGCCAAAGGTACTAAGCAACCGGATTGGAATAAGAATTGTAGTAAACCCACTGTACTTAATGTCACGGATTTACCTCCAGCATTAGGACCTGAAACGACCATAATACGGCGATCGTCTTCCAAGCGAATGGTTAAAGGTTTAATCTTTTTGCCAATTTTTTCAAGCGATTTCTCTAGTAATGGATGACGCGCATCGGTCCAGTTGACGATTGGTTTATCTTGAATAAACGTAGGCTTGATGGCTTTGTGAGCACTTCCCCATAAGGCTTTGGCCCGAATAAAATCAATTAAGCCTAGCCACGAAAAGGCGTGGGCTAAAAAGGGTGTTAAAGGACGAATGCGATCCGACAGTTTCGATAAAATCTGGATAATCTCGCGACGCTCGGCTGATTCCAAAGATTTGATCTCATTGTTCATTGCCAGGGCATCCGCGGGCTCTAAAAAGACCGTTTTCCCCGTATCTGATTCATCCTGAACGAAACCTTTAATCTTCCGTTTGTGCTCCGCCGCTAGTGGAATCACCATCCGGCCATTGCGCAAGGTCAAAGAGAAATCCTTGCTCACCCAACCTTCTTTATAGGCCTGGCTTAAATAGGAATCGAGTTTTTTCCGCAAACCTTGCTCCTCTGCAATTCGCTTGCGACGTAAATCGCCTAAAGCAGGGGAGGCTGTTTCCTTGATTTGGCCGTTTACATCAAATACGCGGTCCAAATCCTGAATAATCGGAATGATTTGTCTGAAATCCCCATCGCTTTCTGCGCCTTTGGCTAGAAAATGCTGGGTGATTTTATGTATTTCAGGGTATTCAGCTGAGTCAATTGCTGCGAAAAAGCGAATGGTTTCATACAAAACCGTTAACGCCCGTTGCCAGTCTCTCCATTCATCTGCAGACAAATAATGGCCCTCCAGTTGCAGTGGACTTAGATAAGATCGTAAATCGTAGTAATCCGTCTGCGGAAATTCGCCACCGTGTTCGCCCAAAATACGACCCATTTCATCGACCTGCTCTACCCATTGTTTGACTAAGGGAAAACGGTCCGAAAAGCGCATTTTATCCGCATATTCTAGCCCCATCGGACTTAAGCAAAGTTGCTTAATTTCCTCTTTTACCTGGTTGAAACCCAGTTTTTCGGCAAGATTTACGGGGTAATTCATAGAGAAAAGTGCAACTTTATTTTTTCGAGTAATACCTCGTTGATTTTATAATAGCTCTCAGTCGTCCAACCCGCCACGTGTGGGCTGAAAATGGTCGCTGGATAGGCGGCGATTTCGGCGAAAAGCTCTTTTTCTATCGGAGACCAGGTGGGCAATTTTTCGTTTGGAAGCACATCAAGTGCTAATCCCTTGATTTGGCCTGAGCGTAATCCGTGTAACAATGGTTCTAGTGGAGCAATGGGCCCACGGGAACTATTGATCAGTAAAATGGGGTTCTTGAACGAGTCTAAAAATTCTATGGAAACCAATCCGACCGTCTCAGAAGTCAAGGGAATGTGTAAACTTAAGATGTCAGCCTGCTCAAAAAGCTGTTCCATAGTCGCTGGATAATCAGCCGATGGGACGTATTTATCATACGCTAAAATGGTCATTCCAAAGCTAGAAAGGCGCGAAGCGACGGCTTTGCCCATATTTCCATATCCGATAATACCGATCGTCTTTCCCTTCAGTTCAAATCCCCGGTTTCCTTCTCTTTCCCATAATCCGTGCCGCACTTCGGTGTCCGACGTATGGAGTTTATGCGCAAGCGATAAGAGTTGACCGATTACGTGTTCCGCTACTGCGTCTGAGTTTCCTTCATTGGCGGAGAAAACGGCGATTCCTCGTGATAGGCAGGCATCGACATCCAGTAAATCTAGTCCAGCTCCTGCTCGTGCAATGAAAGTCAAAGTGGTATCTTTTAGGATTTCTGCCGTGATTTTGAACTTGCTTCGAACAACTAATCCTTCATAAGAAGGTAAAATCGTCACAAACTCATCAAGTGATAAATCGGTACGCGTCTCCACCTCGAATCCCAAATTCGTTAGCCCTTCTGCCATCGAAGGATGAACCTCGTCGACAATCAAAACTTTACGCATTCATTCGGTTTTTTACGAGATCTAACGCTAAAAATAAGGCCTGAAGGAAAGAACCTGGGTCGGCTACATTTTGGCCAGCAATATCATAGGCTGTTCCGTGATCTGGCGAGGTACGTATAACCGGCAAACCTACGGTGAAATTCACACCAGAGTCGAAAGCGATGTATTTGAAAGGAATCAATCCTTGATCGTGGTACATTCCCAGAACACCGTCAAAATCCTTGAATTGCGCTTTTCCGAAGAAGCCATCCGCCGGATATGGCCCAAAAACCAAGTTGCCCTTCGTTCTAAATTCATCCACCACCGGTTGAATAATTTCCAATTCTTCTTGGCCTAATAGTCCTGATTCTCCTGCGTGTGGATTTAATCCTAATACGGCTAAACGAGGTTTGTCAATAGAGAAATCCTCCTTTAAACTCTTCAAGAATAAGGTGATTTTTGTGCGCAACAAATCGGCGCTTAATGCCTTAGAAACATCTAATAGAGGAATATGGCCCGTAGCGACGCCCATTCTAAAACCATCAGACACCATCATCATAAGAGACGATTTAGCTTCGAAACGATCGGTTAAGTATTCGGTATGTCCAGGGAATTTGAAGTCCTCAGATTGAATGTTGTGTTTATTAATAGGAGCGGTAACTAGGGCGGAAATTAGTCCACGATCTAGGTCATTTGCGGCTCTTTCTAAGCAATCAAAAGCCGCTTTACCCGCTTCCTTAGTCTCTTTTCCGGGTTCTACAATGGTTGAGGTGTCGTCCCAGCAGTTGATGACAAAGCTTTCACCTGATTTAGCTTCTGAAGCTTCTTGGATCACGGCGATGGACCATTCTTTTAATTCGAATTTTTGGCGGTAAAAATCCAATACTTTGGCAGAACCATAAATCACAGGCGTACACCACTTTAGCAAGCGTGGGCTGGCTAAGGATTTCAAGATTACTTCGGGTCCGATTCCGTTGTAATCTCCTAACGTAATGCCGATGATAGGTTTCATAAAAAGCAATTTTTTGTTCGACCTGCAAGTTAAGAAAAATCGCTCGAAGGCGGTAGAATTATTTTTCTTGGTAACGAACCCAATAATTATAGTATTTTTTAAAGTTTTGCCAAATAAAATGCGGTAATCGATGCGATTTTCGCAATATATTTAGCATTTTTGTTAGAATCCCTTATTTTATTGATTATGCCAAAATCATACGTTAAGAAAATCTCCAGTTTATTAATCGCTAACCGCGGCGAGATTGCTATTCGAATTATGCGTGCTGCTTCCGAATTAGGTATTCGGACGGTAGCTGTGTACACATTCGAAGATCGCTATTCTTTGCACCGCTATAAAGCAGATGAAGCTTACCAAATCGGTAAAGACGACGAGCCTTTAAAACCTTACTTGGACATCGAGGGCTTGATTTCTTTGTGTAAATCAAAGAAAATTGACGCTATCCACCCGGGTTATGGCTTCTTATCGGAAAACGTAGTTTTGGCAACACGCTGTCGTGATGAGGGAATCGTTTTCGTAGGTCCTTCACCAGAAGCGATGAATGCGTTGGGTGATAAAGTAGCGGCGAAAGTGGCTGCATTGAAGGCCAATGTGCCCATGATTGAGGATTCGAAAGGGGATTTGGCTGATTATTCTTTGGCCCTATCCGAAGCGAAACGCATTAAATTTCCCGTGATGGTAAAAGCGGCTGCCGGTGGTGGTGGACGTGGAATGCGCGTAGTGAGAACGGAAGAAGAGCTAGAAAAAGCGTATCAAGAGGCGAAGAATGAGGCGAAAAATGCGTTTGGAGATGATACCTTGTTCATCGAGAAATTCATCGATGATCCGAAGCACATTGAGGTACAATTATTAGGGGATCAGCACGGAAATTTGGTGCATTTGTATGAACGCGATTGTTCGGTACAAAGACGTTTCCAAAAAGTGGTCGAAATTGCCCCCTCTTTTGGTCTAAAAGAAGAAACAAAACAGAAATTATACGCTTACGCGCTTTCCATCGGTAAAGCCGTAAATTATTATAACGCGGGAACGGTGGAGTTTTTAGTCGACAAAGACGAAAATATCTACTTCATCGAAGTAAATCCGCGTATTCAAGTAGAACATACGATTACGGAAGAGGTGACGGGCATCGATATCGTCCGCACTCAAATCCTAATCGCCCAAAATTACAAGTTATCCGATCCAGGTATTTTCATCCAAAACCAAGCGGATATCCCGTTAAAAGGTTTCGCGATCCAATGCCGTATCACGACAGAAGATCCAGCGAATGGATTTAAGCCGGATTTTGGAACGATCATCGCCTACAGAAATGCGGCTGGTTTCGGTATACGTCTTGATGAAGGATCATCGTATCCAGGGGTAAAAATTTCCCCTTATTTTGATTCGATGTTAGTGAAGGTGTCTGCCAAAGGCCGCACGCTTCGCGGTGCGTCCGAGCGCTTAAACCGCGCGCTGACCGAATTTCGAATCCGTGGTGTAAAAACCAACATCCCGTTCTTACGCAACGTCATCACGCACCCGGTCTTCCAAGAAGGCAACTGCACGGTGCCATTCATTGCGAACCACCCAGAACTATTCAATTTTAAACCCACTCGCGACCGCTCTACTAAGGCGATTCGCTACCTGGGAGAAGTTATCGTCAACGGAAATCCGGATGTAAAAGTGAAGCCATCGGCTCCTTTCCGCACCCCGATCATTCCTTATGTGGATCCGATGGCGGAATACCCTAAAGGAAATAAACAATTATTGACGGAAATGGGTCCGGAGAAATTTGCGAAGCACATCCGTGATGCGAAGCAAATCTATTTCACGGACACGACGTTCCGGGACGGACATCAATCGCTTTTGGCGACAAGAGTTCGTACACAAGATATGTTAGCCGTGGCTGACGGATTTGCGAAATCCTTCCCTCAATTGTTCTCGATGGAGGTTTGGGGTGGCGCGACCTTCGATGTGGCGATGCGTTTCTTGCAAGAATCACCTTGGAAGCGTCTGCAAGAGTTCCGCGAGGCAATGCCGAATATGCTTTTGCAAATGCTCTTCCGCGGCTCAAACGCGGTAGGGTATTCGGCTTACCCAGACAATTTGATTGAGAAATTCGTGGAGAAATCCTCGGAAGCCGGCGTTGATGTTTTCCGTATTTTCGATTCTTTGAACTGGATCGACGCGATGAAAGTCTCGATCAAAGCGGTTCGCGAACGTACGCCGGGCATCGCAGAAGCAGCTATTTGCTACACGGGCGACGTCTTTACAAACGAAAAATACAATCTGCAATATTACGTAGATATGGCGCGTCAGCTAGAAGATGCCGGTGCTCATATGTTGTGCATAAAAGATATGGCGGGACTTTTGCGTCCTTTCCAAGCGGAGAAATTAGTAACCGAATTAAAGAAAGCGGTTGATTTACCTGTTCATTTGCACACGCACGATACGGCCTCTGTTCAATCAGCGACGTATTTAAAGGCTATTGAAGCAGGTGTAGATATCGTGGATGGCGCGTTAGGAGCCATGTCAGGTTTAACATCTCAGCCAAACTTGAACTCGTTAGTAGCTATGATGCAGGGTCACCCTAAAGCATCCGATTTGAATTTAGACTTACTAAACGAATACTCGAATTATTGGGAAGCGGTGCGTACCATGTATACGCCGTTTGAATCCGAATTGAAAGCGGGAACGGCTGAGGTGTACAATAATGAAATTCCAGGTGGACAATACACGAACTTGCGTGGTCAGGCGATTGCGCTAGGCGTAGGCGATAAGTTCGAACAATTGAAGCGTAATTATACGGAGGCGAATACGCTTTTCGGCGATATTGTGAAGGTAACTCCATCCTCGAAAGTGGTAGGGGATATGGCGATCTTTATGACCGCGAATTCGTTAACGGCGGAGGATGTGTATGCCAAAGGCGCCACCTTATCCTTCCCTGAATCCGTCAAAGATTTCTTCAAAGGTGGTCTAGGTCAACCATACCAAGGATTCCCGAAACAGTTACAGGAGATCATCCTAAAAGGAGAACATGCCATCGATGGTCGTCCAAACGATCATTTAGCACCGATTGATTTCGACGCTGACTTCAAGTCCTTCACGAAGAAATTCCCAGAGGCTGAAGACGGATTCTTCGATTACTTATCGTACAAAATGTACCCGAAAGTCTACGAAGATTATTACAAGAATTCGGCCTTATTCGGTGAATTATCGGCCCTTCCTACGCCAGCCTTTTTCTACGGTTTGAAGCAGGATGAGGAGATTATGATTACGATCGAACCGGGTAAAACAATCATTGTGAAGTTCTTGTATATGTCTGAGCCAGACGAGTCAGGTCTACGCAACGTGACTTTTGAATTGAATGGTCAGGCACGCCGCATTAAGATTTTGGACAAAAACGTCAAAGTCGAACGCGCGCAACATGCGAAAGCCAAAGTAAAAGGCGACATCGGTGCTCCATTGCAGGGTCGTTTATCGCGTATATTAGTGAAACCAGGTGACGAGGTGAAATTAAATGCCCCACTTTATGTGATCGAGGCGATGAAGATGGAATCGATTGTTTCGGCACCATTTGAAGGAATCGTGGGCAATGTATTATTAACCGAAGGAACGGTAGTAGAGCAAGAGGATTTGGTCTTGACTTTGGAAGAAGCGAAACTACCAGAACCAGACGTGGAAGAATACTTATTCGTTTACGGAACCTTGCGCCGCGACTGTGGAAACGATTTACATCGCTTAATTGCGCGAAATTCGGATTATATCGGAATGGCGACCTACCAAGGACAAATGTATCAAGTGGCTGATTATCCGGGGATTATACCTTCGGAAGACGCGAAAGATCAAGTAGTAGGCGAACTATATTTATTGTCCAATACGATCAAATTATTGAACGTTTTAGATGAATACGAGGAGTTTAATACGGACAAGCCAGCTGAAAGTCTGTTCGTTCGCGAGCAGGTGAAAGTAAGCTTGAAAGGCAAGGAAATCGAAACCTACGCGTATTTATACAACAAGAAGATTGACCCGAAAACGCGCATCGCGTCCGGGGATTATGTAAAAGGCTAATGAAAAAAATCCTCCTTTTTTGTTTGTTGTCATTCGCTTTACAGGCGCAGAGTCCGTTGTCAAAAGCGCATGCACATAACGATTACGAACATGAAAGGCCATTTTTTGAGGCTTTTCAATTAGGTTTTGGCTCCATTGAGGTGGATGTGTATGCGGTGAATGGCCAGTTATTAGTGGGTCATGAACGGAATCAACTGAGCCTGAATCGCAATCTGAAGGATTTGTATATCGATCCTATTATCCGTGTTTTGAAGGCAAATAAAGAGGGTAATTTTCATCAACTATTAATTGATTCGAAGACCTCCGCAGATTCCACCTTGCCCTTGATTATTGCCGCCTTGAAGCCACATGCAGAAATCATTCAGAAAAAAGGCTTTCGGATTGTAATCTCAGGTAACCGTCCAAAACCCTCCCAATATATCGAATCACCGGCTTGGATCACCTTTGATGGCCGTTCGGATGAACGTTTTCCCACGAATAAAGTGGTGTTAGAGAGTGAATCAATGCTGAAATTTGGCTTTTGGGGTGGGCAAGGACCTATACCAGCAGCATTGAAGGAAAAACTTAAAAACTACGTGGATCAAGTCCATGCGAATGGTCGAAAAGTCCGTCTTTGGGCTACCCCAGATTCCCTTTTAGGGTATCAAGCCTTACTAGATATCGGCGTGGATTATATCGGTACGGATAAATTGAGTCTTTTAGCGGATTATTTGAAATTCAGCGAGAGTAAATAAACTGGAGATGAGGCTTTTATAATAAAACCTCATCCTATGACAACTAGACGCGAATTTCTTGTTAAATCCTCTTTATTTTCTGTAGCAATTGGCTTGCCATCTTTTGAGCAAGCGAAAAAATCCTATTCTTTGGGTTATTCAGCCATCACTTGGAATGGGCAAGACGAGCAGGCCATTCAAGAAATTTCTGCCCTAAGTTTCAAAGGAATTCAGTTACGTGGAAATACCTATGCAAAATACAAGGATAATGTAGCCGCGTTAAAAGCCTTAATTGACCAATCTGGTTTGCAATTGTGCATGTTTTCAAGTGGAAGCGTTGAGATTGATCCTGCCAAAGTAGAGGCATCTATCGCCCAGCACGTTAAGCACGCTACTTTCGTAAAAGCCTTAGGTGGAACATCGATTCAATTAACCAATTCCTTACGTAAGAAAGGGGAGAAACCGGAGGAGAAAGACCTAATTCGTTTGGCAGAAGTAATGAACGAAATCGGTGCTAAAACGAAGGAAATCGGTATTCAAGCCACCTATCATAATCACATGGACCAGTTTGGGGAAACGCCAGAGGAAGTAGAATTATTGGTAAATCACATGGATCCTACTAAAATCAAATTGCTCTTAGACGTAGCGCATTATTTCCAAGGCGGTGGAAATCCAGCAGAAGCCGTTTTAAAATACCGCAAAGTGATTCACGCTATGCACGTTAAAGATGTACGCCAAACAGAGCCTCGCTACCGTTTCGTCGAATTAGGGCAAGGAAAAGTAAACCTAGAGGAGGTATTCGCAAACTTGGATAAAATTAAATTTAAAGGCTTCGCCATTGTCGAATTAGATGCCGTTCCAGACGCAGGAAAAACACCATTATCTTGTGCAGAAACGAGCAAAGAATTTTTAAAATCTACAATTCAGTATCCTTTTTCTTAAATTGCAGCCTAATTTAAAATCAAATGGCGAGCAAAAAGGATCCTGCAATTGGATTTATCTTCATCACTTTATTAATTGACGTACTTGGAATCGGCTTAATTATCCCTGTTTTACCTACTCTAATCAAGGGTTTTGTAGGCGGTGATATTTCGGTGGCCTCCCAATATGCCGGCTGGCTAATGGCTTCTTATGCCATTATGCAATTTCTATTTTCCCCCGTTTTAGGAGGATTATCGGATCAAATAGGCCGCCGTCCAGTGATTTTAGCCTCTTTATTCGGCTTCACCATTGATTATTTAGTCTTAGCTTTTGCCCCTAATATCGTGTGGTTATTCATCGGACGTATTATGTCAGGGATAACGGGTGCTAGTTTTACGACAGCACAAGCCTACATTGCGGATGTTTCTAAACCAGAAGATCGGGCGAAGAACTTTGGGGTTGTAGGGGCCGCTTTTGGGGTTGGATTTATTATTGGACCTGCGATAGGGGGAATGCTAGCTTCTTATGGAGATCGTATCCCGTTTTTTGCAGCAGCTGGTTTAACCTTGCTGAACGGTATTTATGGTTATTTCATCTTGCCTGAATCGCTAGCAAAATCGAATCGCCGTCCCTTTGATATCAGTCGCGCAAATCCTTTAGGTTCCTTGAAAAACCTAACAAAATATCCAGTTATTGCCGGTTTAGTAGGTGGTTTTTTCTGTTTACAATTAGCCGGTCAGGTGCATCCTAGCACTTGGTCTTATTTTACGATGAAGGTATTCGGTTGGACGCCTGATCAAGTAGGCTATTCGTTAGCCTTTGTCGGACTAATCGTTGCGATTGTACAAGGAGGTTTGGCTCGGGTGATTATGCCAAAACTGGGTGAAATACGCGCCATCTCCTACGGTCTACTTCTGTATGGAATTGGTTTCTTTATGTTCGCTTATGCGACGAAGTCTTGGATGATGTATGCCTTTATGATTCCTTTCGGCTTAGGAGGAATTGCAGGACCAGCCCTTCAAAGTCTGATTACGCAACAAGTAGGTCCAAATGAGCAAGGTGAATTACAAGGAGGATTGACTAGTTTGCAATCAATTACGACCATTTTTGGCCCACTTTTGGCCTCTAATTTATTTGCTTACTTCGCCTCAGAAAGAGCACCTATTTTATTCCCTGGCGCCGCATTTTTCATGGCTGCTATTTTAGTGCTGATTGGCTGGTTTATCGTTATGCGTTCCATTCCAAAGAAAGCTCAATAATTTTACTATCTTTCGAAAAATAAACCCCTCTATAATGAAAACAATGATCAAATCAATCTGCTTAGTGGCAGGAATGTTAATCGCTTCAGTGGCTTCTGCACAAACAACAGAAGAAATTTTAGCGAAGCACGAGTCTGCTATGGGTGGCGCGGATAAATGGGCTACTGTAAAGACGGCAGTAGTTAAGAATAAATTCTCTATTCAAGGAATGGATATTGAGAGTAAAACTTCTTTAGTGATTGGAAAATCATTTCGCACAGAAGTGGAAGTGATGGGAAATAAAATTATTACCGTAATTGATGGTGACAAAGGTTGGATGAATCGCCCAGCGATGATGGGTGGCACAGGTGAGCCAGAAGATATGCCAGCTGATCAGGTGAAAATGGCCGGTTCTCAAAAGACCTTAGGTTCTATATTAACGAACGCAAAAAAAGACGGCTACAAGATTGAGTTAGTTTCTAAAGAGAAATTGGACGGAGCTGATGTCTATCTATTGACGGTTACAAAGCCATCTGGCGAAGATAGCAAAGTATATGTTTCAACAGCGACGAATTTTGTGGTGAAGACTCAGGCTAAAGTGCAAGTAAATGGCCAAGAGGTTGAATCAGAAGTTAGCTTTTCTAATTATAAAATGGTGAACGGCTTGGCTTTTCCTCATACGGTAGAAACAGCTAATCCAATGGGCGGAATGATGACAGTAGAAACAGTATCAGTGGAAATTAATCCATCGATCGATCCTGCCATCTTTGCGAAACCAAGCAAGTAGTCAAGCGATTTTCGCTGCATTAAAAAAGGGCTTCAGCAATGAAGCCCTTTTTTTAGGGTAAAAATTGTTGGATATGGTTTCGAGCACTTCGAATCGCTTTGTCAATATCCTCTTCTGAGCCTTCATAGGCCTTATCTTCTACTTCAATCACGATCGGACCTCGGTAACGTACGTCGTTCAAGGCAGAAATGAACTTACCCCAATGTATATCGCCTAGTCCTGGAATTTTAGGGGAATGGTATTCGAGAGGATTGGCTAAAATTCCAACCCGGTTTAACTTCTTGGGATACACTTTGACATCCTTTAAATGTACGTGGTGAATCCGATCCGCATAATGGTAGATAGGGTAGGTGTAGTCCATCATTTGGAAAACCATATGGGATGGATCATAATTGAGGCCAAAATTCGACGACGGAATAATCGTAAATAACTCATCCCAAATCTTAGGCGTCGTCATCAAATTCTTTCCACCTGGCCACTCATCATCCGTGAAAAACATCGGACAGTTCTCGATACCAATTTTGATCTGTAGAGAATCTGCTAAGGCAATTATTTCCGGCCAAACCTCCGCAAATCGACCCACATTATAAGCCACATTCTTTGTGTAATCACGTCCTACAAAGGTATTCACACGCGAAATGCCTAAAACGGCTGCCGCTTTAATGACTTTTTTGATGTGCTCTCGGTAAATAGCAGCTTGTTTTTCATCTGGATCCAATGGATTTGGATAATAACCAAGAGCGGATATTTTGACCGGATGTAATGCTAATTTCGCTTTTAAGGCTGCAAGATCCTCCGTGGATAATTGGTCTACCGAAATATGGGAAACACCTGCATACCTACGCGCATCAGCAGAGGAAGATGGCCAACACATCACTTCAACGCAGGCAAATTGTTGCTGTTGGGCATAGTCTAATACCTCAAACAGACTTTTGTTTGGAAGAATCGCTGAAACAAATCCGAGATCTAGCATCTTATTTCTTTTTTTCTAAACCATAGAACAAGGCAAATGACCCAGTAGCAATCCAAAGACCTACGGCTTCTCGCGCTAATTCTTGATTATGTGTTTTCATACTCAAGCCATCCGTCAAAAATCCTTCCCAAGCCGTCATCTCGACCCATAATTGCAATCCAGCAAAGAAGGATAAGCAAAATAACACGATTAAGAGTTCAGGATTCGTTTTGCCACGCATCGCCTGAATGGACGTATAAACTGCAGTTGCATAAACGGGAACCCACAAAATAGGGTCCGGATCATTAAACTGCCAATACGTAAACAGTAAAAAAACGAGGCCGAAAAAACCTCCAAGGATGAATTGTACGTTTCTCATATTAGTTACATAGGTTTTTAACGGCTTCAGCAGCACCTGGATAATTCAGTTTTTGGGCTTGCTGGAAAGCTAGGCAGGCCTTATCGTTTTGTTTTGATTTGATATAGCTAAGGCCTAGGGCATAATAGGCTTTGCCAAAATTTGGGTTTATCTCTGCCGCTTTCGCAAAATCAGCAATAGCCCCGGCAAAATCTTCCTCCTGGAACAGAATATTTCCTCGATTATAATAGGCATTAATGTCTTTAGGAGCCAATTTAATGGCCTGCGTAAAATCAATGGTAGCTTTCGCTGGTTGCGATAAGGCTGCCTGAATGATCCCTCTTTGGAGATATCCTGCGCTTGAATCAGGCTGCGAAGCGATGGCTTTTTCGGTAGGAGCTAAGGCTTTATTCCAAACGCCTTGTTCCATCAAAACTGCCCCTAAATTCAATTGAGCCGTATATAGTGAAGGTTTTAATTCAATGGCCTTGCGATAAGCTGCTTCAGCCTCTGGGTAATTTTTTTCTTGAAATAGAATGACCCCTTGTAGGTTATAGGCTTCTGCTAGACCAGGGTTTTTCTCAATCGCTTTCTGAAGGGCTTCTTTGGCAGAAACCGTTTCTCCTTTCTTAAGACGTGCTTTCGCCTCGTCTAACCAAGCCTCTCCCGAAGTAGAACATGCCCAAGCAAAGCAAAGACTTACAAATAGAATCAATTTTTTCATCATTTAAAGTTAAGGGGCTATTCCAAAAAAACGATATTTATTTTGAAAAAAGCTGCTTTTTTGCCATCTTTGTCATGGCAAATTACCAGCTCCCGCTGAATCCCCCAGGTCTTGATCGAAGCAAGGGTAGGTCGGTCGTAGCGGTGAATTTGCCATTTTTTTGTTATAAAAATCTGACCTATGAAATTTTTTATCGATACAGCTAACTTAGCGCAAATTAAAGAAGCACAAGATTTAGGTGTTTTGGACGGTGTTACTACTAACCCTTCCTTAATGGCTAAAGAAGGAATCACCGGAAAAGACAACGTTTTACGTCATTATAAAGCGATTTGTGATATTGTAGACGGAGATGTTTCTGCCGAAGTAATCGCCACTGATTACGAAGGAATGATTCGTGAAGGCGAAGAATTAGCGGAGCTGGACGATAAAATCGTTGTTAAGATTCCAATGATCAAGGACGGTATCAAGGCCTTGAAATATTTTTCTGAAAGAGGGATTAAAACCAATTGTACACTTGTATTCTCTGCCGGTCAGGCTTTGTTAGCTGCCAAGGCAGGTGCAACCTACGTTTCCCCTTTCATTGGACGTTTAGATGATATCTCTTTCGATGGTATTGAATTGATCGAACAAATTCGTTTGATCTACGATAACTACGAATTTGATACACAAATCTTAGCGGCCTCTGTTCGTCACCCAATGCATATCATTAAATGTGCTGAAGCTGCGGCTGATGTGATGACAGGTCCTTTATCTGCCATGCTTGCTTTATTAAAGCACCCATTAACGGATAATGGTTTAGCGCAATTCTTAGCAGATCACGCAAAAGCAAATTCTTAATTAACCTAGGCGATTTTTATGTCTGTTTTATCTTTTGAACAAGTAAGTATTTCACAAGAAGGTGTTAACACGCTAGAAGACATTAATTTAACGATTAATGAGGGGGATTTTTATTATTTGATTGGTAAAACGGGTAGCGGAAAGAGTACTTTCTTCCGTAGCATCATTGCGGAAATTGGTCTTGAGTCAGGAACGGCCTCCGTGGCGGGTTATTCGTTGAATACCATTAAGCGTTCTGAGGTGCCTTTCTTAAGACGTAAATTAGGCTTCGTTTTCCAGGATTTTCAATTATTAACGGATCGCAATGTCGAGAAGAATTTGTCCTTCGTTTTAGAAGCGACAGGTCACGCGAATAAAGACGAAATTCGATTCAAAATCGAAGAGGTTTTAGCCCGCGTGGGAATGAGTTCTTCGATTTCTAAGCGAATTCACCGTCTTTCTGGTGGAGAACAACAACGCATTTGTATCGCGCGTGCGATTCTCAATAATCCCGTATTATTGCTTGCTGATGAGCCTACAGGTCATTTAGATCCGGAGGTTTCTTTGGAAATTATGCAATTGTTTAAGGAGCTGAACCAAAGTGGAATGGCCATCATTATGGCGAGTCACGACTACAATACAATGGCTAAGGTTCCAGGCCAAATCCTGAAATGCGAAGGGGGTAAAATCTTCCCTGTAAGCAGTCTATAAATCTATTTTCCTGTATAATATATCACCGGAATGATACATTCCTCTAAAGAGATGCCGCCGTGTTGGAAGGTGTTTCTATAGTGGTTTACGTATTGGTTGTAATTATTAGGGTAAGCAAATAGATTGTCTTCTTTAGCGAAAACATAGGTAGTCGAGACGTTCGGTTTTGGCAAGAAAATGTTCTCCGGCTTACGACAAACCATCATCTTATTCGCATTATCCCAATTCAGATTCTTCCCTTGCTTGTAGCGTAAATTGGTGTTTGTATTGCGATCTCCCACGATTTTAATGGGGTTCTGCACGCGAATCATCCCATGATCCGTGGTGATTATGACACGCCCCTTTTTCTCCGCAATCTTCTTTAATAAATCAAAAAGGGGAGAATGTTGGAACCAACTAGCTGTTAAGCTTCTGTAGGCTGACTCATCTGGAGCTAATTCCTTGATCATCGCCATATCTGTTCGCGCATGGGAAAGCATATCGACGAAGTTGTAGACGATGACGTTTAAATCATTCGTGGCTAATTTGTTGAAATTATCAACTAATTGCTTCCCTTGGTATTGGTGAATAATCTTGTGATACGAGCTTTTTGCGTTGATTTTCAAACGTTTCAATTGCTCTTGCAAATAAAATTCTTCGTGTTTATTGAAACCCTCCTCATCTTCTGAATCCCCTAAATCATACACCCATTTATCTGGATAGTTCTTCGCAATTTCGGACGGCATCATCCCCGCAAAAATGGAATTACGGGCATAAGCCGTGGTAGTGGGTAGAATGGAATAATACTTATTTTCAGTCTCTAATTGGAAGTATTCTTGGATGTATTTGTCCAAGGTTTTCCATTGGTCAAACCGCAAATTATCGATCAATATAAAATAGAGCGGACTCTTGTCGTTGATCTTTGGGAAAACGTGCTTACGAAGCATTAAGTGCGATAAAACGGGTGTTTCTGCATCCGGTTTTTGCAACCAATCCTCGTAGTTTTTCTCGATGAATTTACTGAAATGGGCATTTGCCTCATTTTTTTGATTGTTCAAAACCTCGGCCATCGATTTGTTTTCGGTCGTGTCGATTTCAAGTTCCCAATAGACAAGCTTTTCGTATATGTCTGACCACTCTTTGGCATTCAAATGATCCTGGTATTGCATAGATAAGGCCAAAAACTCTTGCTGGTAGGTGATATTCGTTTTCCCTTCCTCGAGTCTTTTCTTATCGAAAATTCGCTTGACAGATAGCAGTAATTGATTGGGATTTAATGGCTTGATCAGGTAATCCGCAATCTTAGAACCGATGGCGTCTTCCATTAATTCTTCCTCCTCTGATTTAGTAATCATGATGACCGGAAGGTTAGGTCTGATCTTTTTGATATGTAATAAAACCTCTAAACCAGACATTCCGGGCATATTTTCATCCAAGAATAAGATGTCGAACTTCTGCGTTTCTACTAATTCAAGGGCATCAGCCCCAGAATTAACCGTATAAACTTCATATCCTTTGCTCTCTAAAAACAAGATATAGGGTTTCAATAAATCAATTTCATCATCTGCCCAAAGTATTTTATACGTCATCGCTCTTTTATTTACCTTTCAAGTCTAAAATTAGCTAATTTTACATCTACATCCACGTTAATACATGTTAATAGATCCACCTGTTTATTTAACGGAATCTGCAGTTGAAAATCTGCGTTTAATCTCCTTTCCTGAACCTTTTCTTCGGGTTGGAATGCGTGGAGGAACTTGTGGTGGTACGTTCGTACTCGGTTTTGACGCTAAAACAGAGAATGATGAGGAATATCTGATTGAAAATATACCCGTAATAATTGATCGAAGAGAATTATTATTTGTCCTAGGTACAGAGATTTCTTATGAAGCCCAAGGCAATGGTTTTTACCTTCATAAACCCGCTAAATCATGAAATTTGCAGCCATAGATATCGGTTCTAATGCCGCTCGCCTTCAAATATCGAGTGTGTTGGAAAACGATGGTGTTATTAGTTTTAAGCGGATAGAATATGTTCGTTTTGCCCTTCGATTAGGTCATGATGTGTT
Organism: Cytophagaceae bacterium; assembly: GCA_947450865.1. Classification (GTDB taxonomy): domain Bacteria; phylum Bacteroidota; class Bacteroidia; order Cytophagales; family Spirosomataceae; genus Aquirufa. The sequence goes on along the minus strand of CANFWR010000024.1, from coordinate 5,728 downwards.
TAGTGATGGAGCTATATCTCCAGAATCAGAGGTTCGGATTTTCAAACTCTTGCATGCCTATAAATTGTTGATGGACTTGCATGAAGTGAAGGATTATGCCATTTGTGCGACATCAGCGATGCGCGAAGCTTCTAATTCTGCAGAGATAATTACACGTATTTACAAGATTTTGGATATGAAAATCCAAATAATTGATGGAAGCCGAGAGGCGGAATTAATTAATGATGTGGTGGTTCAATCCTTACACCCTAAGAAAAACTACTTGCACATTGATGTGGGTGGAGGTAGTACTGAATTGAATATCTACCGTCACAGAGAAAAATTAGCGTCTAAATCCTTTAAAATTGGATCCGTGCGTTTGCTGGAGGGGACAGAAAAAGAGGGGGATTGGGAGAAGATGAGGAATTGGATTTCACAGCAAAAGGAATTGATATCAGGTGATATTGAGGCGATTGGTACGGGTGGAAATATTGCCAAACTATTCAATTTGTCGAAGCCTATCGCAGAAGAAAAATCTATGACATTTGATGCTTTATTTGAGATGGCAGCCTATGTGGGTTCTTTTTCGTTTGAAGATCGAGTGAACAAATTACGTTTGAATACGGACCGGGCTGACGTGATTGTGCCTGCTGCTTCCATCTATTTGACAGCGATGGAACTGGGAGGTTGTCAGACGATTTTAGTACCTGATTTAGGGTTAAAAGATGGTATACTCCAAATGTTATACGATCGCTATTTAAACCGGAAGAAGTAATTATTTTTCGATGCGGTATACGAGACCCATCGATAAGATTTGGGAGAACTGCCAGCTGGGATCCTGATCGTAGTCACGGAATAATACGATTTGAAGGTTCGTACTTACGTATTTGTTGACCTTCATGGTCACATTCGCATCAAATCGGTGTACAATGCTATTCGAAAGGGTGAGTCTAAAATAATCGATTAGGGCTGAATAACGCGCCTTTACATTGATATTTTCCCAAATATCTTTGTCCACGTTCATTAAATATTGAAATACGAATTGATTTCTAATATTATCCCCTGGATTCTCAAGACCGTATAATCCTGCTCTAGAAATGGCTTGATCGAAGACAAAGGTTTGGCGTAAACTTCCTAGACCTATTCGGGTGTAAAACGATTTATCTGGGTGGTATTCTAGACCCATGGAGGAGGTCAAATAGGCAGGTGCGAATAAGCTCGAAATTAAGGAGTCTACCGGGATTCCCGCTTTGTTTTTCTTGCCGTAATCATACCCATTAAAAAATTGTGTCTGAAAGTTAGTTGAGCCATAAAAGTCCCATTTAGGGCTGATACGGTAACCCGCTTTAAATTCGTATGCGATGCGGTCGATGTTTTTACGGAGACTTTGGGTTCTGTTTTGGAGAAATCCCACTTGTAACGTAAGGTCCGAATTAAGGCGCCAAGATTCATTGGAAACATTCGCTGTATGATTCAAATACCAGCCTATCGCCAAGGTATTCGTACCTCCACCTTTCCAGTTATCGCTAAAACTAGATTGATTTAGATTGATGCCTGAAGTCATGACTTGTTTCCATTTATTTGCCGTCGAATCAGCCTTAGATTCTGCTAATGCAGGCTCTAAAGCAGTCAAAAACAACAAAATGAAAAGCAAATTAAACTTCATTTGACAAAGGTACAAAAAAGCTGAATGAATGGTCTATTTTCCTATGGATAAACGGATTTGACCTGAAAAGACCTCTTGTGGCGCTAATTCTAGTAGTCCATCTCCTGTATTGAATGCATCCGTATTCGCGGTCATTGGCTCAATGGCAACGGAGGTGAAGCCTTCTGGTTGAAAGACCACCAGGAAAGGAAACTGAACGGAGGACTGTTCTAGAAAGAGTGAGCGTTGGTGTTTTTGGTCAATAAATTCGGTGATATGTTTTTCCATGGGCTCCAGTCGAAAGACGTGGTCCACTTTTTCCTGACTAAAAACAAACTTGGTCTGACCTTGTAAATTTTCCTCTTTCAATGGAATCATTTGCGAGTCTGACAAAAATCGGCTAATGGGATGGAATTTAATCGATAAATCAGCGACTGTTGTATCTGGGAAGCTAAAATAGGGGTGCCAGCCGCAGGCGAAGGGCATCGGATTTGTCCCCGTATTTTGGGCTTCGAAAGTTATTACTAATGCCCCCTCATCCGTTAATGTGTATGTATATCGGAATGTAAATGGAAATGGGTAATTAGGTTCTTCGCTTTGGTAGGCGTGTTCTAAGGTGACAAACGTTTCGGATTGTTGAACAAGGGTAAAAGGCGCTCGCGCTAACAAACCGTGGATGGCGTTTCCTAAAGCAGGTTCATTGATGGGTAATTGGTAATTTTTTCCTTTGAAGGAATAGTTTCCGTTGCGAACTCTATTCACCCAGGGGGTTAATAAGGCGCTGGGGTGGTAAGGGTTGCTGGCTAAAGGATGGGTGGGGCTTCCAGGAAGGTCGATAAGAGATATTCCTGATAAGTGTAAATCGATTAAACTCGCTCCCGTTTGGCCATCAATGACGAGGTAATCGCCGGTTTTTATGTTTTTTATTTCCATAGCGTTTTTACTTCGATGCCCATTCCATAGAGGGCAAAATCATATTTGACAGGATCCGATGGATCAAGTTCTCGTAGCGTTTCTGTAAGGGCCAAAGCCGTTTTCCAATTCGCCTTCTCCTCTTTCATTAGTCCCAGTTGTGCTGCCGTTCTCATCGAGTGCACATCCAATGGACAAACTAATTGTGACGGCTTAATCGTTTGCCAAAGCCCAAAATCAACCCCTCCCTCATCTTTTCTCACCATCCAGCGTAAAAACATGTTGATGCGTTTACAGGCCGAATTTTTCTGGGGAGACGCAATGTGCTTCTTCGTCCGTTCTGGAGCCCATTCGGATTGAAAAAAGTAATCGTAAAAGCCATTCAGGCCCTTTTCGACACTGAGGTCATCGGTAATCAAACCTTGGTTGAACGCACTTTCAAGGGAATAATTGTTTTGGTAATGCCTTTGGAAGAAATCAATAAAATATAGCGTGTCAGGGTATTGAAATGTACGGTGCTTGAAATGCTCAAATCGCTTTAAATCACTCGCTTGATGTCCTAAAATAAACTCATACGGAGTGCCATCCATCAAATCGATGAGCGTTTGGCCATTTTGAAGAATGGTTTTTCGCTGACCCCAGGCTAAAATCGCCACCCAAAATCCCATAATTTCCTTGTCTTGCAAGCGACTAAAGCGATGCGGAATTTGAATGGGATCGTGTTCAATGAAGCGCGGATGATTGAAAAAAGCGAATTTCTCGTCTAAGATGGCCGCTATTTTTTCTGAAATCATTTTCGGCTAAATAGTGCAACTAAACGTGAAGGAAGGGAGAATATCCAAACTAATACCGTTACGGCTACCGAAAACGTTGCAATAAAGGGATAAGAAAGAATAAAGAAAATCTCAAAAATGACGTGACCTGCGGTTATGGGCCTCTTTCTCTTGTTCATATTACTGTAATAAATAAGAGATTTCAGCTCTGACGCGCTTATCAACGGCATTTAATTTCTCAAAAGCTTTTGGAGAAAGTTTGATGATGACCTTGTTGTCACCGTTAGGCAAACGACCTATAACCTTCACCCAAATGCTTTGGTTATTGGTCAGATTCTTAACCAATACTAAGGTTCCAATAGGAGCCGTGCGGTGCAAGGCTAAGAATTTTCCAGAATTATCTGGTACATCAATTAGTTCTGCGATTCCTGTTTCAATTTTCTTTTTGATGTCTTCAGGGCCTTTTTCTTTAGCAGGTGCGACAACGGTTTCGGTAGGGGCTGGTGCTGCAGGTACTGCCGCTTTAGCGGGCAATAAATTACTTTTATCTACTGCAATGGTGGAAGTCGAGCCAGCGGGATCTGAAACGATCAAACGTTGTCCTTCTTGCAAGCGATCAGAAGTTAAATTATTCCATTTGCGCAATTCCGCCATCGTTACTTTGTGCATATTCGCAACAGATAGCAAACCTTGTTTAGGGGCTACAATGTGAATTTCCGCCTCTTTAGGAGTTTCAGGTGCTTTTTCATCCACTACTTTAGGAGCAGGATTGCTTTCATCTAAGTAATGCAAAGGAATATAGACGATTTCACCCGTTTTCACCGGGATTTGAACATCGGCATTAGCAGATTTGAATTCGCTTAACGATAAATTATAGCGCTTTAGAATCGAAAATAAGGATTGCTTAGGCCCCACTTTGAACAATAAAAAGGTCTTGTTGTTTTCCTTTTTTAATCCCAAAGAATCAAGGGTGCTCGCCTCAGAAGTTAGCTGAAGCGCGAATAAAAAGGCGATTAGTAGGGTTAGTTTATAATTTTTCATAAATCTTCAATTTCAGTTTATCCTTTACAAAAATCAATTGTTCATTGAGTAGCGTAAAGGTTTGGTATCCGATGGTATCTCCTTCAGCGATCTGTTCTAATAGGATCGTGTCAAAGGCTAAATTGCATACACGAAGGTAGTTTTTCCAGCCATTATCGTAAAGATAATAAGAAAATAGTAGCTTATCCTCACCTTCAAAATAATCTATGCCTTTCGCGATATTTTCATTGAATTGCTGTTGGAAGAAGCTTTGGAAGTCTTTAAAATATTCCTGGCTTTCTTCGTAATGCTGAGGGACTTGAAAAGAAAAGGCGTTTTCTGGGTTAAATGGACGCGGTTTTTCTTCTTTCAGCATTTGTAGAGGTTCTAAAGAATAAGTTTGGATAGACTCAATCCCCGGGTTTTTCGATTGCTGCAATTTGATAAATATCGCCTCGTTTTCTGAACCTTGCACAAAGTTCAATTGGGCATAATCAGAGGGGGCCTTTCCTAAAAGCGAAACCTCTTTAGTTGCTAAATCGACAGAATGCCAAAAAGCCTCTTGCAATCCCCTCGTTTCCACCCATAATTGTGGCTTTTCTGGTTTTCCCCAGTAGCGGATACTCCAGATCGGTTCAGTAAAGGAATGTTCGAAAAATGCTGGCAAAGGGTCGAATGTTTGGAAATTATGTGCAAATTTGACAAAAATCTACCGAAAATACGTAAATAATATGATGCACGGCAAAAAGGTGGTCGCGATTATTCCGGCTCGATTCGCATCCTCTCGTTTCCCTGGAAAACCTCTAGTTGACTTAGGCGGCAAACCGATGATTCAACGCACTTACGAACAGGTAAAGGCGGTTGAGGGCTTTGATCGAATCGTGATTGCGACGGATGATCAACGTATTTTTGATGCTAGTGTAGCTTTCGGCGCAGAGGTGATGATGACAGCTGAAACGCACTTAACCGGCACCGATCGTTGCGCGGAAGTATTGAGTCGGTTAGGCGAAACGGTAGATTATGTGGTCAATATTCAAGGGGATGAGCCTTTTATTGAACCAGAACAATTAAAGGAAGTGGCTGCAGGATTTTCGTCAGGCGCACCCATTTTGACCCTCATTAAAAAAATAACAGACGTTGAAACGCTATTTAATACGAATACCCCTAAAGTGATTCGCGACGAGGAAGGCCACGCACTTTATTTTTCGCGCCAAACCATTCCCTTTTTAAGAGGAGTCGAGCCATCTGAATGGTTAGGCAAACATACTTTTTTCAAACACATTGGATTATACGCTTATCGGGCCGATATTTTGCCTGGTTTAAGTGCATTGAAGCCCACATCTTTAGAGCTAGCCGAATCTCTTGAACAGTTGCGTTGGGTACAAAATGGTATTCGAAT
>CANFWR010000023.1 GCA_947450865.1 Cytophagaceae bacterium | reverse complement strand
AGCACCTTGGTTTACTTCTACTTTGAACTCACGACGCATACGGTCGATGATGATCTCTAAGTGAAGCTCACCCATACCCTTGATGATCGTTTGACCTGTCTCTTCGTTAGATTCAACTTGTAACGTAGGATCTTCTTCGATCAATTTAGTGATCGCTTTAGAGAAGTTATCTGCATCAGCCGTTTTCTTAGGCTCGATAGCGTATCCGATAACTGGCTCTGGGAAGTCCATTGCTTCTAATACGATAGGGTGTTTCTCATCAGAAAGGGTATCTCCCGTTTTGATGTCTTTGAAACCTACTACCGCACCAATATCACCAGCACCTAAACGCTCGATGGCATTTTGCTTGTTCGCGTGCATTTGGAAGATACGAGAGATACGCTCCTTGTTTCCTGAACGGTTGTTCAATACATAAGAACCTGAATCTAATCCACCTGAATATGCACGGATGAAACATAGACGACCTACGTAAGGGTCAGTTGCAATTTTAAAGGCCAAAGCCGCGAAAGGCTCAGACTCACTTGGCTTACGTAAGATTTCAGCACCTGTATCAGGGTGAATTCCTTTAACGCCTTCTTTGTCCATTGGAGATGGCAAGATAGCCATCACGTAGTCTAACATTGTTTGAACACCTTTGTTTTTGAAAGATGAACCACAAAGCATTGGAACGATTTTCATGGAGATCGTAGCTGCACGTAAAGCGGCTAAGATTTCGTCTTCTGTGATAGATGCAGGATCTTCGAAGTATTTCTCCATCAAAGTCTCATCGAACTCAGCTACTGCTTCTAATAATTTCTCACGGTATTCAGTCGCCTCTTCTAACATATCATCTGGGATAGGTACCTCAGTGAATGTCATTCCTTTATCTGCCTCGTTCCATTTGATACCACGGAAGTTAACTAAGTCAACTACCCCTTCGAATCCTTCTTCAGCTCCGATAGGTAATTGCAAAGGCACTGCGTAGCTACCTAACATTTCTTTCACTTGCTTACACACGTTTAAGAAATCAGCACCTGAACGGTCCATTTTGTTAACGAAACCGATACGTGCTACGTTGTAGTTATTCGCTAAACGCCAGTTAGTCTCTGATTGAGGCTCAACACCATCTACTGCAGAGAATAAAAATACTAGACCATCTAATACACGTAAAGAACGGTTTACCTCTACTGTAAAGTCAACGTGACCTGGAGTATCGATAATGTTGATGTGGTAATCTTGATCGCGGTATTTCCAACCTACTGTCGTTGCAGCCGAAGTGATCGTGATACCACGCTCTTGCTCTTGCTCCATCCAGTCCATTGTTGCCGCACCATCGTGTACCTCACCGATTTTGTGGGACACCCCTGCATAATACAGGATACGTTCCGTAGTGGTGGTTTTACCCGCATCAATGTGCGCAGCAATACCGATGTTTCTAGTGAATTTTAAATCGCGTGCCATTTTAAAAGGTTAATTATGAAATGATTTTTTTAATCCGTTTTTGAATCGTTTGGTAATTACCAAGTACTTGGACAACATTGTCGTTCGAGTACTTGTTTAGGGGTGCAAAATTACTGAAACTTAGTTAAATACAAAAGTTTTTTCCAAATGATTAATAGCTTTTTACAATTACTTTATCCCAAATGTTGTTTTGCTTGCGATCAGGTGCTAATTCGATCTGAAAATTGGATCTGTACCCGCTGTCGATTCGAACTACCTAGCCCCGGATTATTCCTAGAACAGCCTAATTGGATCTCGCACAAGCTCGATGGGTTGATTGAATACGACCGGGTACATGCCTTTTATGTGTTTTCGGAGGGAGGGAAGGTGCAGCATTTATTGCACCAGATTAAGTACAAGGGGCAGGAACAATTAGGGGACTATTTAGGGTTCTGCGTAGGGCGATATTTTTCCGTGAAGGATTATGATCTGCTTGTCCCAATGCCACTTCATCCTTCTCGGCTAAAAGAACGAGGTTATAATCAAGCCGCTTGCGTGGCGAAGGGGATTGCACGCGCTTCCGGGATTCCCATTTCTGAAACACATTTACTAAGGACGAAACAGGTTGCTTCCTTGATTGGATTGAATCGAGCGGAACGCTTTCATACCTTAGAGGAGGTATTTGAAGTGTTGAGACCGGGCGAATTGGATGGCTTGCGCATATTGCTAGTGGACGATACGCTGACAACGGGCGCCACATTTTTAGCGGCAGGGGCTAAAATAAAAGCAGCCAGCACGGGGAAATTGTCTTTCTTAGCGCTGGCTGCTTTAAAATGAGAGTTTTTCTATCGCTTTGTTGGTTTTCCTGGAGCGAACATCGCGCAACGGAAACCGATGGTAGAAGAGGATTCGTTTTTATCTAAATAACGACGGGTGCCTGGAGATAACCAATAAGGTCCATCTGCCCAAGAGCCGCCTTTGTAGACTTTGGCATTATCGTTAATCAAGGAATTACCTTTATCGTATAATTTTGCTGGATCTTGTGCCTCACTGCGACGCGCCGGGTTTAGGTCGTTTGCGTCGTCAAGCGTTAACGGACGGTAAGTGTCCATTGTCCATTCGTTCACGTTTCCAGCCATATTGTATAGACCAAAATCATTCGCAGGATACGAATAAACCTCCGCTGTAATCATAGCGCCGTCATTTGAACGCCCCGCTAGACCCGAATAATCTCCACGTCCACGCTTGTAATTCGCTAACATTTGGCCACGTGTTCTACCAAAAGGCTGGCGCATCGAAGGCCCATCCCAAGGGTAAATACGTTGATTTTCTTGATTTTCATCCTCTTGCTGCGTACCGATCATCGCTTTCGCCGCATATTCCCATTCTGCTTCTGTAGGCAGACGGTATTCCGGTAAGATCAAACCCGATTCCATATTGGCGATCGGATTCTTGCGGTTTCTCGGTTTTCCTTTCGGGAATGCCACATTTTTATTTACAACTGCTGTTCTCCACGCAGAATAATCATTCGCTTGCTTCCAAGTCACACCTACCACAGGGTACATACGGAAACCTGGATGACGGAAATAATGGGTTACATACGGATCGTTATAGGCTAATTCGTCTAGCCAAACAGTCGTATCAGGTAATGCTGCGGTGTACGCATTTAGGGTTGAATCACGCTTGATCGCGTCTAAATACTCTAAATAATGCAAGTTGGAGATTTCCGTTTCATCCATATAAAAGGATTGAATCGTAACGGTACGCTGACGGTTGTCATTGCGCTTCATCACGTCTTCCTCGCCGCCACCTAGGGTAACGCGACCTCCTTCAATGAAGACCAAATTAGGCCCTACGATAGGTCCTTTATAGGATTTGTTGACTTGGAATCCGCCTTTTTTGTTGTTGTAGGCCAAACCCGTAACGGTGGATTTCTTGCCCACTTTCAGGCTGTTCGGATTACCATTCTTTAGTCCGCTAGGGCAAGAGGTGAGCAAAAACACACAGCTAAGTACTCCTAGGATCAATCTTAATTTCGTACTCATTTATATTCCTTTAATATAGAATCAATTAACAAAGGTATTAATTACCCTAAAATATCCACTAAAATAGTATTTAATTCTTGAATACTACTCACCTTATCGATTTGGAGAATCATTTTTCCTGCTTTTTCTCGCAATTGACATAAACCCTTTTTGTTATTGACGAAGGAAATAACCTTCACAATGAGGTTTTGGTCGAGTGGTCTAGCAGACTCCGATGAAACGAAATGGAACTTGAGATTATTGTTTTTCAAGAGGATTTTTTCAATTCCCAAAACCTGAGCCTTCCATCTGCACTTCACTAATTCAATCATATCTTGAACTTCGTTCGGTAAATCGCCAAAGCGGTCTTTGATCTCCTTAATAAAGATGGCCAGCGTTTCTTCGTCCTCGATTTCGTCCAGACGAGTGTAAAGGGCGAGACGTTCGGAGATGCTTTGGACATATTCCTCAGGAATCAAAACGCGCAAATCGGTTTCGATTGTACAATCCACTTTGAGCATTTCTGCCACCTGTTCTAAATCGACTTCGAACAGTTTTCGGAACTCGTTTTCCTTCAATTCCTGCACCGCCTCATCCAGGATTTTGTGGTACATGTCGTATCCCAAATCATTGATAAAGCCACTTTGCTCCGCACCTAATAGGTTTCCAGCACCACGGATATCCAAGTCGCGCATCGCCACTTTGATTCCATCGCCAAGATCCGAGAATTCCTCTAGCGCACTCAAACGCTTGCGCGCATCGCTTGTTAAATTTGCTAAAGACGGCGTAGCTAAATAGCAATAGGCTTTTTTGTTGGATCGACCCACGCGACCCCGCATTTGGTGGAGGTCTGAAAGCCCAAAATTATTGGCATTTAAAATGAAAATGGTATTCGCATTCGGAATGTCAAGTCCGGATTCGATGATGTTCGTCGCAACGAGTACGTCGTAGTGGCCTTCGATGAAGCCCATCATGATTTTCTCGAGCTGGTCACCTTCCATTTGGCCGTGGGCAACGGCGATTTTAGCATCTGGGACTAAACGCAAAATGCGGTTCGCAATGCTTTCCAGTTCTCCAATTCGGTTGTAAACCACGAAAACTTGACCTCCACGACTAATTTCTTCTCTTACTCCATCGCGCAAGATTTCATCAGATAAGACGACTAATTTCGTTTCTACTGGTTGGCGATTGGGCGGTGGCGTTGCGATAATACTCAAATCGCGCGCACCCATTAAGGAGAAATGAAGCGTTCTAGGAATAGGGGTGGCTGTTAAAGTCAACACATCCACATCCACCCGCATTTCTTTCAGGCGGTCTTTTACTTTTACCCCAAACTTCTGCTCCTCATCGATAATCATCAATCCCAATTGCTTGAATTGTACATCCTTGTTCACTAGGCGGTGCGTTCCGATCAAGATGTCGGTTTCACCACTCGCCACGCGGGCAAGGGTTTCGTTGATCTGTTTCGTTGATTTGAAGCGGTTCACATATTCCACTTTGCAAGGAAACGCGGCTAAACGATCGTGAAAGGTGCGGTAATGTTGCATCGCTAACACCGTTGTGGGAACTAAAACTGCCACCTGTTTCGAATCCGCCACAGCCTTAAAGGCTGCGCGAATCGCGATTTCCGTCTTGCCAAAACCCACATCTCCACATACCAATCGATCCATCGGATGCGGTTTCTCCATATCTGCCTTCACGTCAATGGTCGCTTTCGCCTGATCCGGTGTATCCTCATATAAGAAAGAAGATTCCAATTCGGCTTGTAAATAGGTGTCTGGAGAAAAGGCAAAACCTGGCGCATTTTTGCGTTTGGCATAAAGGGAGATAAGCTCTTTGGCAATATCCTTTACCTGCTTCTTTACCCTAGATTTCTTGTTATCCCAATCCGGAGAACCTAGTTTTGACATCGAGGGAGGGGCTCCTTCTTTGCCGGAATATTTGGATATTTTATGTAGTGAATGAATCGAAACGGATAAAACATCGTCGTCACGGTAAATCAATCGAATCACTTCTTGTTCTCCGTTCGCAGTTTCTACCAGATTTAATCCTGCAAAACGACCAATGCCGTAATCGATGTGCGTGACAAAATCACCTACTTGAAGTGATCGTAATTCCTTTAAAGTTAAGGCCTTGTTCTTCGAGAACTTGTTCTTTTCCTTGTAGCGGTGGTAGCGCTCAAACAGTTGGTGGTCCGGGTAGAAGGCCACCTTGGTTTGCTCGTCCACAAAACCTTCGCGAAGCGAAATCTGCAAGGGTTTGAACTGAATACTCGTATTGATTTCGTTAAAAATCACTTCGAGGCGTTCTAATTGCCGCGGGGATTCAGAACTGATAATATTGTGAAAACCGTGGGTTTGGTTGTCTAGTAAAGTGGTGGCAAGACGTTCGAAATCCTTTTGGAAGGCACCTGGATTCTTCGAGGGAAAAACAATAGTTTCTGAGTTTTTCAGGTGTGATCGTTTGCCAAATTCCACACAAGCAAATCCCTGCAGCGATTTTTTAATCGTCTTGGCAGTTTCCCAACGTTCTTCGGGCTTATTTAATAGATTGATATCTGAGGACGAATTTACCTCGTATACCATCGTTCCTTTTTCGAAATTCTCGGTCAACACATCGCTCAAGATGCTCAGATCTTTAATCCAAATCTTGGTGTTTTCAGGCAAGAATGTGAAGAAAGATTCCCGTGTTTCTTGGATCAGTTTCGTTTGCACATCGGGGATGAGGTGCATCGCAGAAACTGATTGAATGGAAAGCTGGGTTTCTGGGTGGAAGGTCCGAATGCTATCGACTTCATCGCCAAAGAAATCGAGGCGGTAGGGATATTCAGCGGCGTAGGAAAAGACGTCTAAAATTCCTCCACGTACCGAATATTGGCCTGCTTCGTAGACAAAATCCGTTCGTTCGAAATCGTATTCGTTTAGCGTTTCTGCCACAAAATTGCGATCAATTTTATCTCCTACCCGGATGGATAGGGTGTTTTTGACCAAAGACTTCCGGTTAATCACTTTCTCAGTCATCGCTGCAGGATAGGAAACGATGGCGAGGCTTTGGCCCGAATAATTACTTAATATATTCAGCACTTCCGCCCGCAATAACACGTTCGCATTGTCCACTTCTTCCCATTCATAGGGCTTCTTGTGAGACATAGGAAATAGGATCACGGAGGTGTCTCCTACTAAGGCCTGAAGGTCATTGTAAATGTATTGTGCCTCCTCTTTTTCCTCGCATATAATTAAAAAGGGGTGCTTCTCCTTCAGAAGCGCGGACATTAAAACGGTGTCGAGTGAGCCGCAAAGGCCTTTTAGGTGGAGGGATTCGCCCGGTTTGGACGTAGTTATCTTGTCAGAAATGCTTTGGACAATTCCGTCACTTTGGTAAATACTTAGAAATTCTTTGACGATCATACGTACAAAAATTCCCTACAAAATTTACGTAGGGCTTGCAAAGGTAGGAAATTTTGTATCTTTGTGCATCTACAAAAAGGGGTGCCTCTAAAAAAGGCTGAGATTATACCCATTGAACCTGATGCGGGTAGTGCCGTCGAAGGGATTTTGTCGAGTTTTTAGCGCTGAAAACTCAAAAAAATCATCAATGTAAGGGTTAAAAAGTTAAATCATAACAGGATTTGGCTCCTTTACCTGTTGCTAAAATTTCAAAAAAAATGAAAAAGGCAACAACGCTTATTATTACGCTTATTTTGTGTGTGCAAAGTGTATTTGCACAAAAAGTACAAGGAACCGTTTTCGATCTAGAAACCAAGGCTCCCTTATGGGGTGCTTCCGTTTCTGTAAAAGGAAGTCAGAAAGGAAACGTAACAGATGCGAAAGGGCATTTCAATCTAACCGTTTCTTCCAAAGCCGTTTTAGTCGTGCGCTTTGTGGGCTATGAGCCAGGTGAAATCACAGCTGATAAAGCCAGTCAAATCGCGCTAAAAAAATCCAATTTCTTGCAAGATGAAGTCGTGGTTCGTGCGACGCGGGCGGATGAAAATTCGGCGATTGCTTATTCGAATGTGTCGGCTTTGGATCTGGGAAAATCCAATTTGGGGCAGGATATGCCTCAATTGTTGAATTTTAGCCCTTCTATCGTGACGACTTCAGATGCGGGAGCGAGCGTGGGTTATACGGGAATCCGAATTCGTGGTTCGGATGCGACACGCGTGAACGTAACCATTAATGGGATTCCGGTGAATGATTCAGAGTCGCAAGGAACCTATTGGGTGAATATGCCGGACTTTGCGAGTTCGGTGAATTCGGTGCAAATCCAGCGCGGTGTGGGAACTTCGACGAATGGGGCGGGGGCGTTTGGGGGTTCAGTGAACATGCAAACGAATACGTTTGAACCTAAGGCTTATGGCGAAGTGAATGCGTCTGGAGGATCATTTGGAACACTAAAAACTACTTTGAAGTTTGGTTCAGGTCTTTTAGGTGGAAAATTCACCATCGATGGTCGTTTGTCTCGCATCGTTTCGGATGGATATATTGATCGCGCTTCATCTAATTTGCAATCGGCGTATGTTTCTGCGGGGTATTTTGGTACGAAAAGTTTCATTCGTTTGAACTACTTTACCGGCAAAGAAAAGACCTATCAGTCTTGGTATGGTACGCCAGAAAGTCGTATCAACGGCTCCGTATCAGGCATGCAAGAGTATATCGATCGGAATTATTTAACCGCAGCGGAAGCTGATAATTTGTTAAAAAGTGGTCGTACTTATAACTACTACACCTACGCGAACCAAACCGATAATTACGCGCAAGATCACCTGCAATTCATCACGAACCACCGATTGTCGGAGGTTTGGAATCTAGATTTGAATGCGCATTATACCTATGGTCGTGGGTATTATGAGGAAAACAAGCCCGATGCAGATATGTTGAATTATGGCGTTTCGTCGATTGTGACGGCTAATGTAATTCGTCGCAAATGGTTAGACAATGACTTTTACGGTTCGACGTTTGCCTTACATTACACAGGTTCGCAGAAATTCAAATTCACTTTTGGAGGGGCCTGGAATCGCTACATCGGTCGTCATTATGGAGTATTAGTAGATCCATTGCCAGGTGTGGAATGGTACCGTAGTCGCTCGCAAAAAACGGATTTGACACTCTATGCAAAATCCAATATCGTCTTGTCTGATCACTGGAATGCCTATCTGGATTTGCAATACCGCACGGTGGGTCATTTGATGCAGGGGACGGCGGATAAGTTTTTAGTGTTAGCGAATGACAAAAGCTATTCCTTCTTTAATCCTAAATTCGGTTTAACGCACCAGATCTCTGATCAATCGAAAATTTACGCCTCGGTTTCAGCTGGGAGCAAGGAGCCAAGTCGCCAAGACTTTGTCGATAATCCGACAACAGCCCCTCGCCCGGAATACGTGCAGGATTATGAATTAGGTTACCAACGTTCTGGCGCGAAATATGGTTTTCAATTGAATGGCTATTTGATGGATTACCAAGATCAACTCGTTTTAACGGGTGCGGTGAATGCGGTAGGAGAGGCGATTCGCACGAATGCGGCGTCGAGTTACCGATTGGGAGTGGAGGCCGTGTTGAATTACCAGCTTTCGAAGCGCTTATTTTGGAATGGGAATTTGACGCTAAGCCAAAACCGTATCCGCAATTTCCAAGAGAAAATGACCGACTACGATACCTATGATCAGGTGGTGATTAATCACGGAAATACCGATATCGCCTATTCTCCGTCCGTTATCGCGGGGAATACGTTGACCTATACTGTGGGCGCTTTCGAGGCGAGTTTATTGAGCAAGTATGTGGGAAAACAGTATTTGGACAACACCTCAGACGAGGTGCGTTCGATCAAGGCCTATGCAACCCAAGACATTCGTTTGAAATATACGATGAAGAAAGGGCCTGCCTTCACGTTATTGCTGAATAATGTGCTGAACGAACTGTATTCGTCGAATGGCTACACCTATTCGTATCGATATGGGGGCGCGACGACTACGGAGAACTTCTATTATCCGCAAGCTGGATTTAATTTCTTGCTAGGGGTGAGCATTCGCTTCTAAATAAAAAAGCCTCAGATCTTTCGAAATTCTGAGGCTTTTTTATTAGTTCATTAAATCCCATTTCCATCCCCATTTCGCGAGGCGGTAACGGACAGAATACCAAAGTACGCCTAATCCATAGATGGAGCTGCGTTTGAAATTAATAGAAGATGCTTCGTCAAAATATTTGGTTGGGCAAGTCACCTCGCCTACTTCGAAACCTTTCCAGAAAAGCTGCAAAACCATTTGGTTATCGAAAATGAAATCGTCATCACATTTCGTGAAATTCACCGCTTCCAAAGCTTCGCGAGAAAACGCCCGGTAACCGGTGTGGTATTCGGAGAGCTTTTGGTCGATCATGATGTTCTGAAACAAAGTCAACAAGCGATTCGCAATGTATTTGTAAATAGGCATTCCGCCCTTAAGAGCTCCTTTTCCTAAAATGCGAGAAGCAAAAACGACCGGATACAAGCCATTCCCGATGATCGAAATCATCGCTTTCAACAACATAGGCGTGTATTGGTAATCCGGATGCAACATGATGACGATGTCTCCACCTAGTTCTAATGCTTTCGTGTAGCAGGTCTTCTGATTTCCCCCGTAACCCAGGTTTTTGTCATGGCGAATCACGTGCTTGATACCTACGGCTTTCGCCACTTCTACGGTATTATCTGGGCTGTGGTCATCGACTAAAATCACCTCGTCCACCCAATCGTGGGGGATTTCATGGTATGTTTTCTCTAGGGTTAGCGCGGCCTTATAAGCGGGCATAACGACGATGACCTTTTTACCTTCGTACATATATTTTCTAAGCTATTTTTGCGACCTTTGTGCGGCCAAAGTGTAAAATTAAATATTTATGAGCGAATCGCTATTTTTTCTTCTTTTTTCAGTGGGTGTGATGGCCGTGATGTTAATCGACCTAGGCGTATTTAAGAAGGATACCGCAGCAGAAGTGACTTTTAAGGAAGCCGGTTTTTGGACAGGGATGTGGGTGTTATTAGCGATCGCGTTCTATATTTTCTTGGGTTACAACGGGGCGATGGTCCACGGGATTACGGATATGGCCAGCCTGAAAGCCCTGCAGCAAGCGTATGCGGCGCACATTAATTTAGGATCGGGTTCGTATGCGGAGGCATTGTCGGTTTTTCAAAACAACCTATCGTTAGAGTTCATTACGGGTTATCTAGTCGAGTATTCCTTATCGGCGGATAATGTTTTTGTGTTCATTTTGATCTTTAATTCTTTTGGAGTCCAAAAGCGTTACTACAAGAAAATCCTCGTTTGGGGGATCTTAGGCGCGATTGTTTTGCGCTTGATTTTTATCTTTTTAGGCGCGGCCTTGTTGCAGAAATTTGACTGGATTATCTATGTTTTCGGCGCCTTCCTAGTGTATACTGGGGTGAAGATCCTGTTCTCGTCCGGCGAAGAGGAACATATCGAACCGGGAGAGCATCCGGTCGTGAAAATTTTATCGAAGTATTTTAATGTCTACAAGCGTAATGTCATCGGGCGTTTCTTTGTGCGAATGAAGACAGGAAAGTTATATATGACACCGTTATTTGTGATCGTTGTAGTCATTGCCTTTACTGATATTTTATTTGCGGTGGATTCCATTCCAGCCATTTTCTCGATCTCGAAAGATCCCTATATCGTCTTCTTTTCGAACGTTTTCGCCGTGATGGGGCTTCGGTCACTCTTCTTTTTCCTTTCTAGTTTAATGGGCTTGTTCCGTTTCTTACCGATGGGCTTGGGCGTTTTATTAAGCTTCGTGGGAGGAAAAATGCTGGCACATTCGAAGCTGGAGGAATGGGGTTTTGGGACACTTTCTTCTTTAGGGGTGATCATCGGAATCTTGACGATCAGTATTTTATTAAGCGTGATTTTTCCTGAGAAGAAAAAGGCTTAATGCCATTCATTTACCAGTTTGCGGTATTGCAATGGAGGCGTTTTCATCCAGGCTTTGAACTGCTTATTAAAGTGGGAAATATTGCCAAAACCGCTCTCAAAGCACACTTCTATCATCGGTTTATTCGTCGTGCGCAATAAGGTGCAGGCGTGTTTTACTCGAAATTCCGTCACTAATTCCACAAAGGTTTTGTTCGTCACTTTCTTGAAATACCGACAGAAAGCCGTTTCCGTCATATTCGCTAAATGAGCTACCTCGTCTAGATGTACTTCTTGCGTATAATTAGCGATGACATAGGCATACACTCGGTTGAT
Source organism: Cytophagaceae bacterium (assembly GCA_947450865.1). Classification (GTDB taxonomy): domain Bacteria; phylum Bacteroidota; class Bacteroidia; order Cytophagales; family Spirosomataceae; genus Aquirufa. The sequence continues at coordinate 12,616 of CANFWR010000023.1, read as the reverse complement.
TCGCTCTAAATCCCCTGCTGCAATCGCATAATTGCCTTCCGTTGTATCAATTGCTTGTACGTCCGCGGTGGAAATTCCGATGGTATGCAGGATTTGTAAGAAGGCCAAAAGCCGAGGAAACGGTGCCATCTCGCTCAGCGCTAACATTTCACGGGCGATTTTATCTTGCGTAGGACCCACGATGGAGAATCCTGTTTTTGCTTTCTCGAACAGGTTTTTTAATCCAATACAGGCCTCGTTTGACAAGAATTCTTCGCCCAGAAAATCCTTTCGAAAGTGGATGACTAAAGCTTGCGCCCCTTCTGGATCAGGATCTTCTAATAACCAATCTTTGCGGTGGTTTTGCCAGCAATGGGGTAGATTTTCGCCTAGTAAAACGAGGTCGCCTGGTCTAAAATCGGTGATTTGGTTGCCAATAAAGCGTTTGCCTTCTTCAGCAATAATCAGCGTTAATTCCAGCTCCGGATGGAAATGATAGGGAGCATCAAAGCGGGCCTGTTTCACGTGTTTGATTTGAAATCCGGAATGGAGGTGTTCGCGCTGTGCTTTCATTTAATTTTAGCCGGTTTGTGAGCTTAGGTTCGTAGAATGGTAAAATTGCATCTTTTTTGGCCAAAATAAAGGTAGCTAACCAAAATATTTTCCGAAATCTTTGCAAGAAAAAAGATGTTAAACCAACCCTTTTCCGTTTCCCCAGAGCAAAGAGCCTATTTCGCCGCTAATGGCCACGCCTATGTTCCTGGATTAATCTCAGCTGAAGAATTACAACCCTATCGCCAAGCGATTTTGGACTGGGCAGCTGATTTTAGAGCTCAGCAAAAACCGATGGAAGAGCGCGACACCTACGGAAAGGCCTTTTTACAGATGATGAACCTGTGGGAAAGCTCGGAAACGGTCAAGGAATTTACCTTAGCGAAACGCTTCGCCTCAGTTGCAGCTCAATTACTCGGGGTTAAAAATGTCCGTTTATACCACGATCAAGCCTTGTTCAAAGAGCCCGGCGGCGGTCATACCCCTTGGCATCAGGATCAATATTATTGGCCTTTAGATACCCCTAAAACAGTCACGATGTGGATGCCTTTGGTAGACATCGAAGAGGGAATGGGCATGCTCACGTTTGCATCGAAATCTTCTGGTGCGGATCTGCCTAAGCTGGAGATTTCTGATGAATCTGAAGCCTTAATAGGCGACTATGTGGCTAAACAGGGCTATGAAATTGTCGCCCAAAAGTCCATGAAAGCCGGAGATGCCACTTTTCATTTAGGCTGGACATTGCACAATGCCCCGGGAAATGAATCGACTACCATGCGAGAAGTGATGACCATCATCTATATGGAGGCGGATGCTCGTGTGATGGAACCGCAAAATCCGAACCAAGAGGCGGATCGCCAACGGTGGTTACAAGGTTTAGCCCCAGGATCGCCTGCAGCTTCTGCCCTAAATCCCATTATCGGAGATTAGGACAGTCGCAAGCATTTTTCTTAAATAAGGACCATTTTTTCTTGTAAGGTTTCGCTTGGTAGCGTCGGCTCGCACAGGATCCGGCTAACATGGAAACACACAAGAGAATTAGAATATAACGCATTATTTTAAACGTGCTTTAAAGTAATTAATCGCCATTCCCCAAGCCTCTTCAGTTGCGGCTTTGTCATACGCTGGGTTCGATGGATTAGCGAAAGCGTGTTGTGCATCAAAGATTTTTGTTTGAATTCCTTTGCCTGCCGTCTTCATATTCGCTTCGAATTCTTTCACAACCGCAGGTGTAATATATTGCTCCTTGCCGGCAAAAAGGCCTAAAACGTCTGTGTTCAATAAACGTAATTGATCTACTTCTTTCACTGGCATTCCATAGTACATGACACAGGCAGCGGCTTGCTTTCCTGCTAAAATCGATGCTTTTAACGATAAAGATCCGCCAAAACACCAACCTACTGTGGCAATCTTCGATTTAGGTCCAGCGAAGGCAATCGCGCCTTTGATGATGGCTTCTAAGCGAGCTGGATTAGCACCACCCATATATTTTGCAGCGTCTTCTCGTGTCGTTGCCACTTTTCCATCATACATATCCACCGCTAAAACGTTCACGTTGCCTAAAGTGCTGTAGAAATGTTCTGCCTCTCTTTTGATGTGGTCATTTAATCCCCACCATTCTTGGAAAACAAGGAGTGTGTATTCAGTCGGTTTGTCAGCTGGAATGTAAAAACCTTTGGCCATTTGATCATCCGGAGTCTTAAATTCGACCATGACGCCGCCAGCTTTGCTCACGTGGTGATAAGGCTTAGGCAGTGCGTGGGATTTTATGAATGTTTTATTAGATGCCAAAAGTTGCATTCCGTCTTTCTTTACGAAACAACAAGAGGCCTGTGAAAAGGCAAAAAACGAGGCGAAAACGAGCGCCAAAGTTGCGATATATTTTTTCATAGCTTGATTTGATAAATTTTTTCCTAAATGTAGCCGAAAATTTCTGTTTTGCCCTAACTTTGTCCCAAACCTATTTATTTTAAACATGAAAAATTCCTCGTTCGGAATCCTCCGAATCACCCTCATTTTTGCCTTATTGGTTTCAACGCTCTCTGTTTTTGCGCAGGCAGCTAATCCATTAGCAGGCAAGAAAATTTTAGTTTTCTCTTTGACTAAAGGTTATCGCCACTCGTCTATTAAACCGGGTCAAGTTGCCTTGTTTAAGATGGCCAAAGAAAAAGGCTTTTCTGTCGATACAACAGAAAACGCAGCCAATTTCACTGAGAAAAATTTGAAACAATACCGCATTGTGGTGTTTTTGAACACCACTTCTAACGTATTGAATGAAGTGCAGCAAATTGCTTTTGAGCGCTACATTCAGGCAGGTGGAGCCTATTTAGGTATTCACGCTGCCACAGATACCGAGTACGATTGGGCATGGTACACGAAATTAGCCGGTGGTCAATTCGCCTCTCACCCAGGCCGTCCGAACGTCCAAAAAGGGAAGTTTACTGCAGTTGATCGCACACACATTTCGACGGCACACATGCCAGAGACCTTCGATCGCACGGATGAATTTTATGATACAAAGAACTTCAACAAAGATGTACACGTCTTAATTACCTTAGATGAGAAGTCGTATACAGATGGTAAAATGGGTGATTTCCACCCTATGGCTTGGTACCACGAATTCGATGGTGGCCGCGCATTCTATACGAACTGGGGACATACACATGAGTCTTTCGAAGAGCCGATCGTAGTGCAACACCTTTGGGGCGCTTTGCAATGGTTAGCTTCAGGTCGTCCACAAGATTATACGAAGAAATTACGTTCAGAATTACCTCCAGAAGAGAATCGTTTCACGAAAGTGGTGTTAGATCGCAATTTGGATGAACCTACAGAATTAGCCGTTACGGATGGAGGAAAGATCTTTTTTGGAGAGCGTAAGGGTAAATTAAAAATGTATGACCCTAAAAAGGGAAAGACGAAAGTCGTAGCTGATTTGGACGTATTCTCTAAATTCGAATATGGTTTAATGGGCGTGAATATCGACCCAGATTACAATAAGAATCACTGGTTGTATTTGTTTTATTCTCCTCAAACAGGCAAAGCAGATACAGCGCAACACCTTTCTCGTTTTACCTATGATGACGTGAAAGATACGTTGATCATGAGTTCTGAAAAGGTACTTTTACGCGTTCCAGTGAAGCGTGACGGATGTTGCCACACAGGTGGTTCGATCGCTTGGGACAAATCAGGTAACCTTTTCTTGTCTACAGGTGATGACACAAATCCATTTGACTCTAACGGATATGGACCGATGGATAACCGTCCGGGTCGTTCAGGCTGGGATGCACGTGCCACTTCTTCTAACACGAATGATTTAAGAGGTAAGATTTTACGTATAAAACCCACTCCTGAAGGTGGTTACACGATTCCAGAAGGCAACTTATATCCAGCAGGAATCTACCACGCTAAGCCAGAAATTTATGTAATGGGTAACCGTAATCCTTATCGAATTTCGGTAGATAAGCGCACAGGCTTCTTGTATTGGGGTGAAGTAGGTCCAGATGCGGGAGAAGATTCGAAGAAATACGGTTCACGTGGTCATGATGAAGTAAATCAGGCGCGTCAGGCAGGCTATTTTGGCTGGCCATTATTCGTAGCTGATAATCGTCCATACAACCAACGTGATTTTGCGAAAGACAGCACTTGGGCAAAATTTGACGTGAAAGCTCCTCTTAATTTATCTCCTCACAACACGGGTTTTGCTCATTTACCAGCTCCCCAAAAAGCGTTCATCTACTATCCTTATGTAGATTCACCAGAATTTGGCCCTGTTATTTCAAAAGGTTCTCGTAACGCAATGGCCGGTCCAATCTATTACCGTGACGATTTTCCAGCGACATCGAAGACGAAATTCCCATCCTATTATGACGGTAAATTCTTCGCTTACGATTGGTCACGCGATATGATCTATACCGTTTCGATGAATGCCAAGGGAGATTTCGTACAAATGGAGCGTTTCTTACCTAATACAACATTCTCTCATCCAATGGACTTAGAGTTTGACAATAAGGGAACTATGTATGGTTTAGAATATGGACCTAATTGGTTCGCCCAAAGTGAGGAAGCAGCGTTATATAAAATTGAATACAACGCCGGAAACAGAACGCCTAAAGTAAAGGTGGCTGTAGATAAAGCGATCGGAGCTTTACCTTTGAAATCTAAATTTTCTTCAGCAGGCACCGTTGATTATGATGGCGATGCGATTAAATATGCTTGGAATTTTGGTGATGGCGGAACAAGTACAGCAGCTAATCCAGTACACGTATTTGCGAAGGCAGGTATTTATAATGTGAGATTAACGGTGAAAGATGCAGCGGGTAATTCAAATTCTGAGGTGATCAAAATCACAGCGGGTAATGAAGTGCCAGCGGTAGACGTGACTATCGAAGGTAATAAATCATTCTATTGGAACGATAAGCCTGTAACTTATAAAGTTTCGGTTCAGGATAAAGAAGATGGAAGCTTAGCGAATAAGAAAATTGCGGAAGACGATGTCATCATGCAAATCGATTATTTAGAAGGATTTGACAAGACGGTAATCGCACAAGGTCACCAAGCAAATACGTCCTTCTCTACAGGTAAGCGTTTGATCGATTTATCTGATTGCAAGACATGTCACGCGATCGATAAGAAATCGGTAGGACCTTCTTATACTGATGTAAGTAAGAAATACCGTGCGAGCTCACAAAACATCGATGAGTTATCGAAGAAGATCATCTCTGGTGGTGGTGGAGTTTGGGGAGAGAATGCGATGGCAGCTCACCCGCAAGTTTCAGTAGCGGATGCACGTGAGATGGTGAAATACATTTTAGGTTTAGCAGACAAGAAGAAAGCATCTAAGCCAGTGGCTGGACAATATGTTCCACAAGACAAAGGAAAGCCAGGTACGTTTATCTTCCGTGCGATGTACACTGATAAAGGTGCAGGTAAAATTGCGCCAGTAACAGGTTCTAAAGTGGTGACTTTACGCGATGCGAAGTTCCCTGCAGTAAGCGCAGATGCAACGGCTAAAACGATGAAGTTCAAAGTGGACGGAATTGGTGATATCTTAGTTTCGACAGGCCCAGGTGGCTATGCGCGTTACGATGCCATCGACTTAACAGGTATTAAGAACCTTTCAGTAATGGCTAGCTATATGGCCGGTCAAACAGTAGGAGGTCAATTAGAGCTTAGAACAGGTAGCGTAACGGGTCCATTATTGGGTTCTGTGGAAGTAAATGCAACGAAGGCTTATAACTTCCCGCTGAACACTTCAGGTGTACACGATATCTACTTGGTATTTGTGAATGACAAAGTGAAAGAAGGAGCGCTATATGCTTTAATGAATTTGAACTTCCAGAATTAGTCAGGATTTTTAGACGAAAAAAGCCCCGAGAAATCGGGGCTTTTTTTTATGGGTTGATGTAGGATTGATGTTTAAAGATCACATCAAAGGGTCCTGCATTCTTTCATTAGTTAATCTTTTAAGAGAATGTAGAATAATAACGTGACCTGGCTCTCTGATTAATAGTTCTCCTAATGAATTAAGGTTGTACTCATGTGTTAAAACGTTTACCTGGATCTCTTTAGGTGAATAATTAGATTGTATTTGGCCAAATTGCATTGGTAAAATATACCATATGTATTTTTTTTTATTTTTTTTCAACCAGGGTGCCTTTGGGTTGTATATATTCGATTTCAAAACAGTTACAAATTTTTCATCAAAGATTCCATTTACTTTGATCTCAGATACATTACCAGTTTTTTCAACTTTGATAAATAAAAATCCTGATTGAAATTTATCAGTAGAGTCAATATATAAACCAGAGGTAATGTGCTCGTATAAATTGTACCGTTCTATATTAATTGGTAAAATTTTGATTTTTTTTTGCGCGAAAGCTGTAAATGACAGCGTTGCATAAAATAAAAAGAATATTTTTTTCATAGCATTAAAATTTAGTTGCAAGAATGACCAAAGTAAAATTTCAAAAGTTCATCCTCTCTTGAAATTTCTAAAGATCTCCAATAAGAAACAATTGTATCGTATCCATCCGCATTTTTTGATACCCCGCGTAAAAATAGCGTTTGTGCTTGATCTACTCTAATATTATTATACATAGAATGTAAAAATTCGCTTGCAGGCAAAATATATTCTCTTAACATTGTTGTGTGGTCAATTTGCTCAGTTTTGCCAATCTTAGCATGCAATATTTCATGAATTATTACGGAGGCAATATACTCTTGTGATGCCTGGGATAGAGAACTTTCACTCAATTTAATTGTATTACTACTTTGATAGTAACCACCATCCAATTTTGCTGATTTATCATCATTCCAAAGAACTGGTTCATTTGAGAATTTTAAATTGAAAGTGGGGCTATTCACAAATTTTTTAATAATGTCACCTATTACTCCATGAAAATTATGAGTTTTTAGGTTTGTTAAAACCTTTGAAAAGCAAGGATTGGTAAAGTTGTCTTCAAATTCTGTATAATTATAATCAACAAAACTATACTGAGAATTGCCACCACCATTATTTCCCGCGTTAAAGTAACCTGCCACCAGGTTAAAATTGAACGCGTTCATATCGAGCCTGTTGTTCCCAAAATACATAAAACCTCCTCCCCAGTTTAAACTTGGAGCTGTAACAGTTACGTTTTCTAGCAATATTCCAATAACGTAATCATTAAGCATCCAATCAATAGGTGTATCAAAATTCATTTCTCTCATTGATTTTGCTTTACCTTTGGGAGCGGATGTACTTTTCTTTCGGATAAATCCAGATCTTAACGTTCTACCATCAACCGTTCGAATCACGATTTGCATGTCCGTGCTATTTACAAGGTTGTAAGATTTATACCACCCGTGTCTTTTACCTCCCAGCTCGAAAGTAATAAACTCCTTGAATCCTGATGCCGTCTTCACAGGAGCAGCATATCCTTTAATACTGTCAGATAAAGAAATCGGAGTGGAATTGTCCCATTCAATTAAATTAGCCTGATTTAAATGATCATTTTTTGTTGCCCATTCTTTTAACATTTTTGTGGTCTCAACATAAGAAGGCGATACTTCATCTAATGTAGCTTCCTTACTACACGAATTCAAAACTAACAGAGAGATTAACCCGAGTAACAGTTTGGGAAGAACTTCTTTGGCCAAATGAATAATTCGAAATTCACTTAAAGTGAGGGGAGAAAATGGTACTTTGTTTTCCATATTAAAAGATGTTTTTATCTCTTATTTAGCTAGGCCAAAATAGAGGATAGGTGAGAACCATCCATGCGTTGGATGATTAAAACAAATTTTGATGGGGGGAGAACAGGATTATTGAAACAGAAAGATTTCAATAATACAAAGGGATACATGAGGTTAGGGAACTCGATTTCATCGAAACCACGGGTTAAATGTAGCTTTTAAAAACGAATAAACAACTTTTAAAAAAAAAGACCGAAGAATATCTTTTCTTCGGTCTTTTTTATTTCAGCTAACTTATCTATCGGACAACTCAAGCCACCTTAGCTCTTTCTCTTCTAGTTTGTTCTTTATGTCCTCAATGGCTTTCGCCCAATCGGTTAACAATTGAAAGTCTTCCGAACCTTGGTTGAGTTTTTCGACGAAGGAATCTTTTTCGATTTCCAATGCCGCCATTTCTTTTTCTAACTCCTCAAATTCCTTTTGTTCCTTGAAGCTAAGCTTAGGCCCTTTCGGTGCCGCAGCTACTGGAGCTGCTGTGCTTGGAGCCTTTACTGGACTTTGCTTTGCAGCAGGCTCGTCTTCCTTATTTTCCAAGGCCGTGCGGTAGTCCGTGTAGTTTCCATTAAAGAAGTTCACTTCACCTTCGCCTTCGACTAGGATTAATTGATCTACGAGATTATCCATGAAATAACGATCATGGGAAACTAATAAAAGACAGCCTTGGAATTCGCTTAAGAAGTCTTCTAATAACTGTAAGGTGTCTAAGTCTAAATCATTCGTAGGCTCATCTAGAATCAAGAAATTCGGATTCTTTACCAGCACGCGCATTAATTGAAGGCGTTTCTTTTCGCCACCTGACAGCTTTTCCACCGGAGTATATTGCTGAGCGGTAGGGAAGAGGAATTTGCTCAAAAATTGACTTGGGCTGAGCGATTCGTTCTTTCCGTAAGGGATTACTTCAGCAATCTCGGTGATCGTGTCGATGACGCGCTGTTCTGGGCGGAAATCGAAAGGGATTTGGGTATAATAACCCACCACAAGCGTTTCGCCTGGATCGATGGTGCCTGAATCAGGTTGTTCCAATCCGGTTAAGAGTTGAAGGAACGTCGTTTTGCCGGCGCCGTTCTTGCCTACGATACCGATGCGGTCCTTCTTCTTAAAGGTATAGGTGAAATCGTTGATGATCTTCTTGTCTCCCCAAGCCTTTTTCAGGTGGTTGATTTCGATAATCTTATTGCCTAGGCGGGACATTTGGATGTTGAGTTCCAATTTGCTGTCGTCTAGTTTTTTGTTTGCTTTTTCTTCTGTTTCGTAGAAGGCATCGATGCGGGATTGGGACTTGGTTCCACGCGCTTTGGGTTGCTTGCGCATCCACTCGAGTTCTTTCCGGTAGAGGTTTTTGGCCTTCGAAACGCTGCTGGCATCCGATGCTTCGCGTTCGGCTTTCTTTTCTAAGAAATAGGCATAATTGCCTTCGTAGGTATAGATGGAGCCATCGGCTAATTCCATCATTTTATTGCAGACCTTGTCTAGGAAATAACGGTCGTGGGAGACGACTAAAACGGTGACGTTAGGGCCGGACATAATTCCTTCTAGCCATTCGATGGTTTCGATGTCCAAGTGGTTAGTCGGCTCATCCAGGATCATAATATCTGGACTCTCGATTAACAGTTTAGCCAAGGAAAGGCGCTTTTTTTGGCCCCCAGATAAAGTAGAAACTTTTTGGTCGCCATCTGGAATGCCTAAGCGGCTGATGATTTGTTTGGCACGCGCCTCGTAATCCCAAGCGTTATGGGCTTCCATTAAGGCGAAAGCGTCTTCCAGTTCTTTGGAATCGCCGGAAAGCATCGCTTTCTCGTAGGATTTGATGGCTACTGCGCTAGGTAAGTCGTCCGAGAACAGGTAATTAAGTACTTGTTCGTTTTCGGCGAATATGGGATTCTGTGGTAGGTAACCTACGCGAATTCCTTTGCGGATGGAGATTTTTCCCTCGTCTGGCGTTTGCATCCCCATCAGGGATTCCATCAAGGTGGTTTTGCCCGTGCCGTTTTTTCCTATGAGGGCTACTTTTTCGCCTTTTTGGAGGCCAAAAAATAGTCCTTTAAACACCCATCTTTCACCTAGATTGCGCGATATATTCTCCGCCGATAAATAATTCATTCGTTTGTTGTTGAGAATTCGATTAAGAATTCGATTCCATCTCTTCTTGTTTCATTTTACGCTTCAAGACGCGGCCTGAAACACCGATACTGATTTCGTACAAGCCTAAGAGTGGAAATGCCACCAAAAGCTGTGAAACCACATCCGGAGAAGGAGTGATGATCGCCGCCACGATAAAAATGACAATAAGGGCATGTCTGCGATATTCCCGCATGAAGGACGGGGTTAAAATGCCTACTTGAGATAGCACGAAAGCCACCATCGGTAATTGGAACGTGATTCCGCAGGCCAACGTCAACATCGATAACAAGGAAATGTAATCGTTGATGTCGAATTGGTTTTGGATCGTTGGATCTAATTTAAAGTTCGCAAGGAAGTTAATAGCCATAGGCGAAACCACATAATAGCCAAAAGCCACCCCACTAAAGAATAACACAGAAACCCAAAATACGGCCCCACGTGCCGCCTGCAATTCCTTGCTCTTCAAGCCTGGTTTAATGAAGCGCCACAATTCGTGGAACATGTAGGGGAACGCAAATAAGAGGCCTACGATAATCGACTGCGTCAAGGCCATCATGAATTGACCTGAAACCTCTCTACTTTGTAGAATAAAATCAGCCTTCTGCATGCACAAACTAGGCATATTGAAGAGGTCAGCGGCTTGACACAGGATTTGGTTCGTATAAAAATCCGTTTTCGTCGGTCCTAAAATGATCGTGCTAAAGATGAACTCCCGGAAGAACCAAGCGGCCACCGCAAAGACAAAAAACGAAGCAACCGATCGCAAAATATGCCATCTTAATTCTTCTAGATGACCTAGGAAGGACATCTCTGTGCCATCCGATGCGTCATCGTCGTCGAAATCGTCAAAATCTTGATCTGTTGCCATAAAAAATTATAGGTATAATGGGAATTGCTTCACCCACTCATTTACTTCTCCTTTGATTGATTTCAATACCGCCTCATTATCGTGGTTCATCAAGGCCTTGTCGACCATTTCTACGATTTGAGCCATATCCGTTTCTTTCAAACCACGCGTCGTCATCGCCGCCGTTCCCACACGCATACCTGAGGTAACGAATGGAGACTTGTCGTCGAATGGAACCATGTTTTTGTTAATCGTGATATCTGCTTGAATCAACGTATTCTCCGCTAATTTACCGCTCAATCCTTTAGGACGTAAGTCAATTAACATCAAGTGATTATCTGTACCGCCTGAGATGATATCGTAACCTTTGGCTAAAAAGGCCTTCGCCATAGCTTGCGCATTCGACTGCACTTGTTTCGCATACGCCTCAAACGTAGGAGTTAACGCCTCGCCAAAAGCAATCGCTTTCGCCGCAATCACGTGCTCTAATGGACCACCCTGCGTTCCTGGGAACACGGCGCCATCTAAACACGCTGACATCATTTTCAATTCTCCTTTTAGCGTTTTAAAGCCAAATGGATTCTCAAAATCATTCCCCATCATAATCAAACCACCACGTGGTCCACGAAGCGTTTTGTGCGTCGTAGTCGTAATAATGTGGCAATGTTGAACCGGGTTATTCAATAAACCCTTCGCGATTAACGCAGATGGGTGTGAAATATCAGCTAATAAAATCGCCCCTATTTGGTCAGCAATCGCGCGAAGACGTGCGTAATCCCAATCACGAGAATAAGCAGACGCACCGCAAATGATCAATCTTGGTTTTTCTTTTAGCGCAGTTGCCTCTACTTTGTCCCAATCGATCAATCCCGTTTCTTTTTCTACACCGTAGAAGAATGCTTGGAAATATTTACCCGAGAAGTTTACTGGAGAACCGTGTGAAAGGTGACCACCGTGTGACAAATCAAATCCTAAGATTTTATCGCCTGGGTTTAAGAAAGACAAGAATACTGCCGCATTTGCTTGCGCCCCAGAGTGAGGTTGAACGTTTGCCCAAGTCGCTCCGAATAATTTCTTCGCACGCTCAATCGCTAAAGTCTCCACTTCATCCACTACTTCGCAACCGCCATAATAACGCTTTCCTGGTAATCCTTCCGCGTATTTGTTGGTTAAAACACTTCCCTGCGCTTCCATCACCTGAGGAGATGTGAAGTTTTCAGAGGCGATTAATTCAATGCCAAATTCTTGGCGATGTGCCTCCTGGTTAATCAGGTCAAAAATTTCTTTGTCTCGTTGTGTAGGGAAAGTGGATGCCATAAAAAAGAATGGGTTCTGGATTACAATTTGAAAGGTCAAAAATACGCTTTTTTCTCCGAATTGAAAAATGAAAAGGCGGTATAATAAGACAAATATCACGCGCGTTTCTGCGCTTTTTTCTTAATTTTGACTTTGCATTTTGAGACAAACATGAAATTAAAATATATCGCCTTTCTTTTGTTTGCATTTTTGGCTATCCCTGCCATCGCGCAAAAGATAACTCCCGCTAAATGGTCTTGGTCCATCAAGCCCGCAAACCCGAAAGTAGGGGAGCAGGCAGAAGTGATTTTTAAAGTGGCGATCGAAAAAGATTGGTATTTGTACTCGTCTGATTTTGACAAAGATTTAGGTCCTACAGTAACAACCGTTACTTTTAAGCCAGGTGCTGGTTATCAAACAGTGGGTGAATTGAAAGCAGTCAATCCTCACTCAAAAAACGATACGGAGATTTGGAATGGCACCTATACCTATTTTACTGGGCAAGCAGAATTTCGTCAAAAAATTAAAATTACTGCATCGGATTACACGATCGAGGGTTCCTATGATTCTCAGTCTTGTTCCAATGTT
>CANFWR010000022.1 GCA_947450865.1 Cytophagaceae bacterium | reverse complement strand
GCATTAAACGCCGCTGCCCAAGTCGCTAAATCTGCTTCTGAATAGAATTTATCTACCGAAGATTTCACCACGCCGTCCGCTTGAACGCGAGCGTAGATCAACCCTTTCGCACCGATTTGTGGGCGGCGAACGAAATCAGTTAATTCATCGATTTGCTTACGGGTATATTCTGCTGCGCCTTTCACGCAGATACCTACCACCGTGTTTGCTGCATCAAAAACTTGGAAATCTTTGCCAGACGTCAAATCCACGCCCTCGCCTTTCAATTCCACGAATTTCATATCGAAACGAATGTCTGGCTTATCTGAACCGTAGTATTTCATCGCGTCCGCATAGGTCATGCGTGGCACTTGACCGATGTCGAGGCCTTTCACGTTTTGGAACAAATGACGAATCAATCCCTCAAACATATTCAGGATATCTTCTTGCTCCACGAACGACATTTCACAGTCGATTTGGGTAAATTCTGGTTGGCGATCCGCGCGCAAATCTTCGTCCCGGAAACACTTCACAATTTGGTAATAACGGTCAAAACCGGATACCATCAATAATTGCTTAAACGTTTGTGGAGATTGCGGCAAGGCATAAAATTCGCCTGGATTCATCCGAGAGGGAACGACGAAATCGCGCGCGCCCTCTGGAGTTGATTTAATTAAAACGGGTGTTTCCACCTCAATAAAATCTTGCTTATCTAAGTAATTACGCACTTCGCGGCCCACGTGGTGGCGCAATTGCAAACTCTCGCGAATGGGGTTACGACGCAAATCTAAATAGCGGTATTTCATACGGATATCATCGCCGCCGTCTGTCTCGTCTTCGATCAAGAACGGAGGCAATTTCGCCGGATTCAATACGCGCAATTCTTTTACTTTGATTTCGATGTCGCCGGTGGGCATTTTGTCGTTTTTGGACAAACGCTCTACCACGACCCCTTTCGCTTCTACGACGAATTCACGGCCTAATCCTCTGGCTAATGCCAAAGCCTCCACAGACGATTTCCCCTCTTCTAACATCAATTGAGTGACCCCGTAACGATCCCGAAGATCCACCCAAATCATCCCCCCTTTATCTCGTGAACGCTGAACCCAGCCACAAAGAGTTACCTCGGTGCCCGCGTGTTCGATGCGCAATTCGCCATTTGTATGTGTACGTAGCATAGAAAATATTAAAATTCGGGCAAAATTACGGAAAAGAGCAGGGAGAGAAAAACATTTAGGGCTTTATTCTTTTTTACTTAATTTTGAATCATGTCAAAAATAGGAATCGTCGGATCAGGAATGGGGAGTTTAGGCTTTGCTATTCGCAGCGCCGTGGCGGGCCACCAAGTCACTGTTTTCGAAGCGAATTCCTATCCTGGAGGCAAATTAGCCCAAATCGAAACGAACGGCTTTCGTTTTGACGCCGGCCCTTCCCTATTTACCATGCCGCATTTAGTGGATGAGTTGTTCACGCTGGCAGGCAAAAATCCCCGCGACTATTTCAGCTATGAGCGATTGCCGGAGATTTGCCGCTACTTTTGGGAAGATGGCACGCGCTTGCAAACGAATGCAGCGCCTGCAGAAACTGCCGAAGCAATCGCTTCGCAATTAGGTGAATCCTCCGAGAATGTCGCGCATTTCTTGCGCGAGATCGGAGAAAACTACCACATTATCAGCGAGCTATTCCTCGACAATTCCTTGCATTCTTTGTCGACTTGGACAGGGCGGAAAGCGTTGAAAGGCTATGCGAACCTGCACCGTTTGGGCTTATTCAACACGATGCACCGCTCCCACGCGAAGCGTTTTAAAAACCCTAAAACGGTCCAGCTTTTTGACCGCTATGCCACCTACAACGGCTCAGATCCTTACCAAACGCCCGCCACTTTATCAATCATTCCGCATTTGGAATACAACATAGGGGCCTTTTTCCCCAAAGGTGGTATCATCAGCATCCCTCGGGCGCTGCACCGCCTCGCCGAAGAACTGGGTGTGGTCTTTCACTTCAATGAGAAAGTGTCCCGCATCACCACCGAAAATCATACCGCGACCGGAATAGAGACTGAAAAAGAAAATTACACCTTTGAATACATCGCCTGCAACGCAGATATTCGCCCGAGTTACACAAAACTCCTAGCACAAGAACCACAACCGAAAAAGCTCTTAAATCAACCCAAATCGAGCTCTGGAATCATCTTCTATTGGGGAATGAACCGCAGCTTTGATGAATTAGGGGTGCACAACATCTTCTTCTCGGACGATTACCAGGGCGAATTCAAGGCCATCTTCGAAGACCAGACGATCAACGACGACCCTACCATTTACCTGCATATCTCTTCGAAAGTAGAAAAATCAGATGCACCAGCAGGCGGCGAAAACTGGTTTATACTAATGAATGTTCCAGCGAACGAGGGACAGGATTGGGATTCGCTGGTGGCAAAGATGAGAAAAAATGTGATTGCAAAACTTTTGAGAAATTTAGGCGTAGACATAGAAAAACACATCGTCGCTGAGGACCTATTAGATCCGCGCAGCATCGAGGCAAGAACTTCGTCTGCCGGTGGAGCCTTGTATGGAAATGCCTCGAATAACCGCTTCGCGGCGTTTTTACGCCACCCGAATTACCGCAAGGCCATCAAAAATTTGTATTGGGTAGGCGGCAGCGTGCATCCCGGCGGAGGAATTCCGCTTTGTTTATCTTCGGCAAAAATTGCGGCGAAGCTTTTTGCAGAAAATGCGTAATTTCGCCTATTCATTTCTATACAATTATGATTCAAAGACCACAAACCATTTTCCTAGCCTTAGCGATAATTGGTAATGCCATCGCGACATCGGGCATTTCTATTTGGCAAAAAATAGGCACTTCAGGCCAGAAAGCAGAGCTTTTCTCAAACCAATGGCAATTATTCCAAAACGGAAAAGAAGTAGCCGCGCACAGTAATATCGCGATTGCTCTTTTAGTGACTTTATCGACGGTTATCACGTTAGTGACAATTTTCTCTTTTAAAAACCGGATGCGTCAAATGATGCTGGGCCTAGTCAATTCGCTGGTTTTAGCGGGAGCGATGGGCTATGCGTTTTGGGTGATTTTCAAGGAGGCCATGCCTACGTTTGAACCAGAAATTCAGGGAAAATATGGCTACGGATTCTACGCACTAGTGGTTTCCCTGCTAGCGAATATGATCGCGAACCGCCTCATCCGCAAGGACGAAATGCTAGTGCAATCGTCGAACCGTATGCGCTAAGTTTTAGACGATACCCTCTTTCAACAGGTCGTGGAGATGTACAAATCCCACGGCCTTTTTATTTGCCGTCACCACCAGTTGTGTGATATTTTTGCTTTGCATGATGGCCAAAGCCTCGGTAGCAAATGCCTCCGCTTCGATCGTCTTTGGCGTGGTATTCATCATATCTGCTAAAACGATGGTCGACCAATCTTTCGAGTTCTCTAAAGTACGGCGAACATCACCATCCGTGATAATACCCACTAAATCTCCTGTTGCGTCCAATACCGCCGTCGCTCCTAAACGCTTCGAAGAAATCTCGTGAATCGCTTCCTGAATGGAGGCTGTGTGGGGGATTGCGGGAAATTCGTGTGTTGGGTAAATATCGCCCACTTTTAAATAGAGGCGTTTGCCGAGGGCACCGCCTGGATGGTATTTGGCAAAATCCTGTGCCGTAAATCCTTTACATTCTAACAAACAAACCGCTAAAGCATCGCCTAAAGCCAAAGCCACGGTCGTGGACGTCGTGGGAGCGAGATTCAATAAATCTGCCTCTTGCTCTGCCAAAGCATGTAAAATATAATCCGACTGCTGGCCTAAATACGAATTCTTGTTCGAGACCATCGCAATCAATTTCACCTGCAAACGCTTGATCAAAGGAACTAACACCTTGATTTCCGGCGTATCGCCTGACTTCGAAATACAAATCACCGCATCACCGTCCTGAATCATCCCTAAATCCCCGTGAATCGCATCAGCCGCGTGCATAAACAAGGCTGGGGTTCCGGTGGAATTCATCGTCGCCACAATTTTCTGGGCTATGATGGCCGATTTACCGATTCCTGTGAACACAATGCGTCCCGGAATACTCAACAAATGTTCTACGCAAGCCTCAAAATCCGAATTAATTCCGGCGCTCACTTGCAGAATTGCCTCCGCTTCCTGAGTTAAAACTTTTTTTGCTGTAGATTGGATATTTTTGCTTAATTTCAATGTTAGAAGAATTTGTAGGGGCAAAGATAAGTAGAAGCCCTCAGAATCTTATCATCGCCGAAACAACCCATTAATCAAATTATGCCCCATCCAATGACCATCGATAGCTTAAAGGAACAGCTAAAAAAAACCTTTGGATTTAGCCAATTTCGGGGTGAACAAGAAGCCATTATTCTCAACACGATTCAAGGTAAAAACAGTTTTGTTTTAATGCCTACCGGTGCTGGCAAGTCCCTTTGCTATCAATTACCAGCTATTGTGATGGAAGGAACGGCGATTGTCATCTCGCCATTGATCGCGTTGATGAAGAATCAAGTGGATCAAATGGTGGCTTTTGGCATTAATGCCCAATTCTTAAACTCTTCTTTAACCCGTGCTGAAATCAACCGGGTAAAGGCCGAAGTGATCTCTGGAGCCGTGAAATTATTGTACATCGCACCGGAATCGCTCAATAAACAAGAGAACCTGAACTTCTTAAAACAGGCTAAAATCTCCTTTGTCGCCATCGACGAAGCACACTGTATCTCCGAATGGGGGCACGATTTTAGACCAGAATACCGCAAGATTCGCACCATCATTGAGAGCATCGATGAGAAAATGCCCATCATCGCTTTAACGGCAACAGCAACTCCTAAGGTACAAATCGACATCCAAAAGACCTTAAATCTGGAAGATGCCACCGTTTTCAAATCCTCTTTCAACCGCAAAAATCTCTATTACGAGATCCGCTCTAAGAAAGATATTGATAAGCAATTAATCCGCTTCATTAAGTCGCACAACGGCAAGGCGGGGATTATTTATTGCCTTTCGAGAAAGCGGGTGGAGGAAATTGCAGAATTATTACACGTGAATAGCGTGAAGGCACTTCCTTACCACGCTGGTCTAGAGCCGCAGGTACGCATGGCGAACCAAGAAGCTTTCTTGAATGAGGAAGTGGATGTGATGGTGGCGACGATCGCGTTTGGGATGGGAATCGACAAACCCGATGTGCGTTTTGTGATTCACTATGACGCTCCTAAGTCATTAGAGGGTTATTACCAGGAAACAGGTCGCGCGGGTCGCGATGGTTTGGATGGAACGTGTATCTTATTTTACACCTACGATGACATCCTGAAATTAGACAAGTTTAATAAAGATAAGGCTGTGACAGAAAAGGAGAATGCTAAAATTCTCTTGTCTGAAATGGTCTACTATACGAATTTAGGCGTTTGCCGCCGCAAGCAATTGCTTCACTATTTTGGAGAGCACATGGCTGAAAATTGCGGCTTCTGCGACAATTGTATGCACCCTACGCCTACGTTTAAGGCGGAAGAGGAGGTTAGCCTTGTGCTGAAAGCGGCGCAGCAAACCGGCGAGCAATTCGACGCGGAGCATATCGCGGACTTTTTGGAAGGCAAATCGAATTCCTTTATCCAAAGTCATGAGCAAGAGAAATTATCTTTGTTCGGTGCTGGGAAAACGGTTTCTTGGGTCACTCCAGAAACAGATGAAGAGGACGAGGACGACGAGGATGAGGACGGAGACGAGGATACGCCTAAGAAGCCGAAGATGCGCAAAACGGCCTCGAAACCGGTGCCAATTGAAGACGAAAAGTCCCCTTGGATTTCCTTTATCAAGCAAATGGCCATTTTCGGGCTATTGGATAAGGACATCGAAAACTATGGCGTTCTTCGCCTAAGTGAGGCTGGACAGGCCTTCTTGAAAGAGTCATTCCCGGTCACATTTTATAAAGACCACGATTACGAAAAAGAGGCGGAGCCGGCTGATAATGAAGATGAAGGGGCTGCTTTAGGGGCCAAAGCCTATGATGACGCCCTCTTTGACATATTAAAAACCCTTCGCAAGAAGATCGCGAAGGAGAAAAATTTACCTCCGTATGTGATTTTCCAAGATCCTTCTTTGGAAGAAATGGCAACCACTTATCCGACTACCCAGGACGAAATGGCCCAAATCAACGGGGTGGGAATGGGTAAAGTCGTGAAATTCGGTAAGCCTTTCCTCGATGTGATTAATCGCTACGTGGAAGAAAACGAAATCGAGACAGCGAAAGAGGTTGTCGTAAAATCGACCGTCAACAAGTCCAAAATCAAGATTTACATCATCCAACAAGTCGATCGCAAAATCGATTTAGACCTGATCGCCGAGCAGAAAGAGGTGAGTATGGGGGAATTAATCGAAGAGATTGAAACCATCTGCTTCTCAGGTACAAAATTAAACCTCGATTATTATATCAATCAAGTCATAGAGCTTGATAAACAAGAAGAAATCTACGAATACTTCATGTCGGCAGACACCGATGACATCGCAGAGGCCTTGGAAAGTTGTGATATCGAAGACGTAACGGAGGAAGAACTTCGTTTAATGCGCATTAAATTTTTGAGTGAATTAGCCAATTAATAAGTATATGAACGTTTTAATATTAGGTGCTGGAGGCCGTGAACACGCATTTTCTTGGAAGATTAGCCAAAGCCCTATCCTAGGTAATTTATACATTGCTCCGGGTAATCCGGGAACCGCACAATGCGGCACCAATTTAGCGATCGGAGTGACTGATTTTGAAGGAATCGCCGCGGCGATTCGCACACACGACATCGGATTAGTCGTTGTGGGTCCTGAAGAACCACTCGTTAAAGGGGTACGTGATTTCATCGAAGCTCAATCTGACCTAAAACACGTAGGAATCGTGGGGCCAGGGGCAGAAGGTGCCCAAATCGAAGGCAGCAAAGACTTCTCGAAGAACTTTATGCACAAATACGGCGTTCCTACGGCTGCATCGCAAACCTTTACCAAGGACACAATCGCAGAAGGCCTAGCCTATTTACAAACGCAATCTTTGCCTATTGTTTTAAAAGCAGACGGCTTAGCGGCTGGCAAAGGAGTGATTATTGCCTTGACTTTGGCGGAAGCGGAGACGGCTTTAAACGAGATGCTCTTGGACGCTAAGTTCGGTGATGCGAGCTCCAAAGTAGTGATCGAGCAATTCCTTCGTGGAATCGAATTGTCCGTTTTCGTGTTAACAGATGGCGAAAACTATGTGGTTTTGCCTGAGGCGAAAGACTACAAGCGTATTGGAGAAAATGACGAAGGCTTGAATACCGGCGGTATGGGAGCCGTTTCACCCGTTCCATTCGCGAATGTGAAGTTTATGGAAGTGGTCAAACAAAAGGTTATCGAACCGACTATTAAAGGTTTAAAATCAGAAAATATAGACTATAAAGGATTCATCTTCATTGGTTTAATGAACCACGAAGGCGAGCCTTATGTCATCGAATACAATGCACGAATGGGAGATCCGGAAACGGAGGTGGTTTTACCTAGAATCGAATCAGATTTCCTATCTTTGTTAATTGCGGCCTCCAATGGCACGCTGAGCGAACAAAAAATTTCTATTTTGGACCAATACGCAGTAACTACGATGTTAGTCGCAGGCGGTTATCCAGAGGAATACCGCAAAGGCGATGTGTTAACGGGAGTAGAAAAAGTGGAAGACGCGATCGTTTTCCACGCAGGAACGACGTCAAAAGACGGCGATATTATTACCAGCGGTGGCCGTGTTATGGCGCTGACTGGAACTTCGAATACTTTGGAAAGAGCGATCCAAAAATCACAAAAGGCCGCTCAAACCATTCAATTTGAAGGAAAAAACTTTAGAAGAGACATCGGATTAGATGTATTAAGATATGGCGTGTAAATCATGTTCCAGTGGGTCCTGCGGATCTCCCAGCGAAAGCGGGGAGGTAAAAGGCTGTCAAAGTAATGGCGGTTGCGGCTCAGGGGGTTGCAATAAAATGAACGTTTTTGACTGGTTATCAGACTTAGACGTCCCTTCTTTTCAACGCTACCACATCGTGGAAGTAAAATTCAAAGGAGGCAGAAAAGAATATTTCCGTAACGCAGATCAATTAGAACTGCATACGGGAGACTCGGTGATGGTCGACTCTAGCAGTGGAACTCAGTTAGGCGTTGTTTCCCTACAAGGAGAACTCGTTCGCCTTCAATTGCTGAAGAAGAATATCAAAGACGACGATAAGGTCAAAAACATTTTCCGTTTAGCGACAGAAAAAGACATTGAGAAGCACGAGCAATCGATGGCGCGTGACCTACCTACGATGTACCGTGGACGCCAAATTATCAGCGACTTAAAGCTGAATATGAAGCTTTCAGATGTCGAATTTCAAACCGATGGTTCCAAAGCGATCTTCTATTATTCATCAGAAGACCGCGTCGATTTCCGCGAACTAATCAAGTTACTGGCAACCGAATTCAAGATTCGTGTCGAAATGAAACAGATTTCCCTTCGTCAAGAGGCGGGAAGATTAGGTGGAATTGGGGTTTGTGGGCGTGAATTATGTTGCTCAACCTGGTTATCGGATTTCAAAAACGTAACTACCTCAGCAGCTCGTTACCAAAACCTTTCGCTAAACCCAGTCAAATTAAGTGGCCAATGCGGTCGTTTAAAATGCTGTTTGAACTACGAGTTAGAAACTTATATGGATGCCTTAAAGAGCATTCCTACCATTGAAGGTCGTTTAAAAACAAAGCGTGGAGAGGCCATCTTGCAGAAGACGGATATTTTCAAGCGTATGATGTGGTTTGGGATTGTGGGTGAAGAGGCTATCTGGATTCCAGTGAGCTGCGATCGCGTCGCAGAGATTGTTGATTTAAATAAGAAAGGGATTATTCCGGAGTCGTTTGAGGATCTGAATCCAGATGCTCCAGCCGTGGAGAAACCTACCTTATCTGAGCTAAATTCTGATTTAGAGCGGATGGATAAGAAATACGGTGGCGTAAAATCCGGCAATCGAAACAACCGAAATAACCGAGGTAATCGTGATGGCGGAAACCGTGGACCTCTCCCAGAAGGGCAAGATCGCGGGCCACGTCCGGAACGCGGACCACGACCTGAGGGACAAAATCGTGGACCGAGACCTGAAGGTGAAAACCGTGGGCCTCGTCCAGAACGCGGACCGAGACCTGAGGGACAGAATCGTGGACCAAGACCTGAAGGTGAGAATCGCCCGCCAAGACCACCAAGACCAGAGAGCGAAAATCGTGGACCTCGTCCAGAAGGATCGACTCCAGCAGCTGATGGTGGAACAGCCACACCGAAACCGTTCAAGAAGAAAAAGAAGTTTAAACCAAGACCTCCGAGAGATGGTGCAGCGCCTACCCCTGAAGCTTAGCCTTGGATTCATTTTCCTGTTTGAGCTGTTATTCTTTGCCTGCAGTGATTCGAATGTGGTTATTGACGACACTACGAGCTTTCCTGAATCAGGCTGGATTCAAAAACAGCCCATTCGTTTTAACGTAGAGGTGGCGGATTCTGTGAGCAGTTATGCGGCTTATGTAGTGGTGCGCCAAAACAACGCCTACCCTTTCTATAACCTGTATTTCAGCCCAAGTATTGTAGATGCCAAAGGGACAACCATACAAAAAGGTTTAGCTGAAGCAATCTTATATGACCCGAAAACGGGGAAGCCGAAAGGCGCGGGTTTTGGCGATATTTATGAGAAAAAATTTCTCGTTTATCCAGCTTTAAAATTTCCTAAACCAGGAAAATACCAAATTCAAGTAGCGCAATCGATGCGAGTAGATACTCTGGCGGGGATGGTTTCGTTTGGACTAATTGTGGAAAAAAACGAGAGAAAATAATAGTATGGCAAAAATTGATGACATCGATAAAAAGATCCTCGCATTTCTGCACGAAGACGCCTTTCTTTCGAACAAAGAAATGGCCACTCGCCTAGGAATGAGTGCGACGCCTATCCACGAACGCATCAAGCGGATGGAAAAAGAGGGCGTGATCACAGGTTATCGAGCGATGATTAACCCTGCCAAACTTGGTAAAACGTTAACTGTTTTCTGTGACATCTCCCTGAAAGAGCACGCGGCAGACTATTTGAAGCAATTTGAACAAGATGTGATGCAATTAGTCGAAGTGCAAGAATGTTATTGCGTTTCAGGACACAGTGATTTTCTGTTGAAAATCGTGGTCGCAGATATGGATGAATACCGCGAATTTATTTTGCACAAACTCGCTAGTATTAAAAACATCGGCAATGCTCAGAGTCATTTCGTGATGAACGAAGTAGAAAATGAGCAGTTTATGCCTTGGATTTCGAATTCTTTAACCAATTAAGCCTATAAGTTAGGGTAATCGTTTCCACAGATTTGATTACCTTAGTATGTAAACCTATTACCATGAATAAAATAACAAAGACTCTTCTGTCGGTTTTGACCATTGCCTTGATCTTGGGTTTGGCCTTTTATCCGAAAATCAAAAAGACTTTTTTCTCAGCTGAAAAGAAAGAGAAAGGAAAAGAAAAAGGTGGCCCCGGTGGCAAAGGGGGTAAAACCGCTGTGATTGTAACGGTGGTTAAATCGACTCGTTTGGATGATATGATCAATTCAACTGGTTCTATTTTGCCAAACGAAGAGGTAGACATTCGCTCCGAAATCGCTGGACGTATTATTGCATTGAACATCAAAGAAGGGGATGTGGTAGCCAAAGGAACGGTTTTACTTCGCATCAACGATGATGATTTACAAGCACGTCTTCGCAAACTAGGATTCAATAAGAAATTAGCGGAAGACAACGAAGCGCGTCAAAAAGTCCTTCTTCAAAAAGAAGCGATCTCACAACGCGAGTATGATATTGCGGTGAACTCGGTGAATACGATTTCGGCGGATATCGAAGACCTTAAAGCCCAAATTCTAAAAACAACGCTTCGCGCACCGTTTGCCGGCAGAATTGGTTTCCGTTACGTAAGTATGGGAAGTTATATTTCCCCTAGCACGCAAATTGCGACTTTGACCAACACGAATCCGGCGAAAATCGAATTCTCGATTCCAGCTAAATATGCTACCCAAGTGAAAAATGGCGGAACCATCGAATTCGTAACAGAAAACGAGGATAAAACCTATATCGGACGAGTATATGCGATAGATCCGAAGATTGATCCACAAACAAGAACTTTACAAATTCGGGCTCAAGCTCCTAATCCGGGTAATGAATTAGTTCCAGGGGCTTTCGCCAAAGTGAATTTGATCCTGAAGACGAAAGGTTCAGCGATCTTAATTCCGACAGAGGCAGTGATTCCAGAAGCAAAAGGAAGTAAAGTATATGTCGTGAAAAATGGTCATTCCGTTTCCACCAAGGTTACCTTAGGAACGCGCGGTGACAAGACCGTTGAAATCTTAGACGGATTAGCGATTGGAGATACCTTGATTACCAACGGTATCATCCAAGTGAAACCTGATGGCGAAGTAGAAATTAAAGAAGTCGTAAAATAATCCAGCTATGGCATCTTTCTCAGAGATTAGTATAAAAAGACCGGTACTTTCGATTGTGATGTCTATCACGATTATCGTATTTGGTATCATCGGATACACCTATTTAGGGGTTCGTGAATATCCATCGGTGGATCCGCCAGTAGTAAACGTGCAAACGTCTTACACCGGAGCAAATGCTGACATTATTGAATCCCAAATCACCGAGCCCTTAGAGGAATCGATTAACGGTATCGCCGGTATTCGTACTTTATCCAGTTCGAGTCGGGATGGCCGTTCGAGTATCACGGTCGAATTTGATCTTTCGGTAAATATCGAAGATGCGGCGAACGACGTGCGTGACCGCGTATCTCGTGCGATGGGTCAATTACCCAAAGACGTAGATCCGCCCATCGTAGCAAAAGCCGATGCGGATGCGAACCCGATTTACAACATTAACGTATTCTCTTCTACACGTAACTTGCTTTCGTTAAATGAACTAGCTACACGAAATATCAAGGAGAAATTCCAAACGATTCCGGGTGTTAGTTCCGTACAATTGTGGGGAGAGCAGAAATACGCGATGCGTTTGCACATCGACCCGGAACGCTTAGCTTCTTTCCGTTTGACGGCGCCGGATATCGTGAATGCGTTAGCAAAACAAAATATCGAGTTGCCTTCCGGAAGTATCGAAGGAGCGAACACGGAATTAACCGTGAGAACTCAGGGTCGTATGACCACGGAGGATGATTTCAATAATTTGATCATCAAAGAAGAAGGCGATCGCTCGGTGAAATTTTCGGATGTAGGTAAGGCAGAACTTTCCCCAGAAAACAACAAAACCTTCTTTAAGCGGGATTTGAAGCCGATGATTTCCATCGCGGTGATTCCGCAGCCTGGTTCTAACCAAATCCAGATCGTGGATGCCATCCACAAAAAAGTAGAGCAAATTCGCTTGACTTTGCCAGCGGATGTGGAGATGAAGGAAGGTTTTGACAATACACGTTATGTGCGTAAATCAATCGAAGAGGTGGAGGAAACCATCTTCACTGCGATTTTATTAGTAACGATTATCATCTTCTTGTTCTTGCGTGACTGGAGATCGACAATCATTCCATTGACTGCTATCCCGGTCAGTTTGATTGGGGTGTTCTTCTTTATGTATTTAGCGGGATTCTCGGTGAACGTATTGACCCTATTAGGTATCGTGCTTTCGATTGGTCTCGTAGTGGATGATGCGATTGTGGTTTTAGAGAATATTTACACCAAAATCGAAGAGGGACTCAGCCCGTGGGAAGCTGCGGTGGAAGGTTCGAAAGAAATCTATTTTGCCGTTATTTCGACGACGGTTACGTTAGCAGCGGTATTCTTACCGGTGATTTTCTTGCAAGGGATTACGGGACGTTTATTCCGGGAATTTGGGATTGTGGTGGCTGGATCCGTGATTATTTCGGCTTTCGTATCCTTGACTTTGACCCCTATGTTGAGCTCTCGTTTATTGAGAGGAAGTCACACTAAACCTTGGTTCTACACCGTTACGGAGCCCTTCTTTGTAGCTTTAACGAAAGGATACGAAGATTCCTTAGCCGCCTTTATTAAGATTCGTTGGATGGCTTGGGTGATTATGTTCTCCTTGTTTGGCATTATTTATGCCCTGTTTAAATATGAGGCGATTCCATCAGAATTAGCACCTTTAGAGGATCGAGGCGGCTTGCGCGTGAATGCGGTGGCTCCAGAAGGCGCGACTTTTGAATATATGTTAAACTATACGGATGAAATGGCGAAGTTCTTAATGACGGATATTCCGGCGCACGAACGCTATGCAGTTTACTCGATTACCTCCCCTCCTTTTGGGAATGGCGGTTCGAATACGGGAAGTATGCGTGTCATTTTATCCGATCCGGAAGGGCGTAGAACGCAGCAACAAATTGCGGATGAGCTTCAACCGAAGATCAAGAAATTCACTGGCGCCCGTGCTACCTTAATCCAAGAACCGACCTTGTCTACCGGACAACGCGGTGGCGGTGGTTTGCCCGTTGCCTTCGTGATTCAAGCCTCGACTTTCGAGAGTTTGAAGAAGAACATTCCATTATTTATGGCCAAAGTGAGGGAGAGTTCGAAGTTCGAAATGGCAGACGTGAACTTGAAGTTTACGAAGCCAGAATTGCGACTTGAAATTAACCGCGATAAAGCCCAAAACCTAGGTGTTTCCATCCAAGATGTGGCAACTACTTTACAATTAGGCCTTTCGGGTAGACGTTTTGGTTACTTCGTGATGGACGGAAAACAATACCAAATCATCGGTCAAATCGACCGTCCGATGCGGAATGATGTGTCCGACTTGAAGTCTCTTTACGTGAAAAATAACCGCGGGGATTTGATCCAATTGGATAACTTGGTAAAAATCACTGAACAAAGTACACCTCCACAACTTTTCCGTTATAACCGCTATGTCGCGGCAACCGTAACGGCACAGATGGCGAAAGGGGTGACTTTAGGTGAAGCCTTGAACGAGATGGATAAGCTAGCGAAAGAGACCTTCGACGTTTCCTTCTCTACCGCTTATGATGGCCAAAGTAAGGAATTCAAAGAGTCCAGCTCTTCGCTACTCTTCGCCTTCGCCCTAGCGATTTTATTGATCTACTTGATCCTATCTGCCCAGTTTGAAAGTTTCATCGATCCATTCATCATCTTGTTTACCGTTCCTTTAGCGGTGGCAGGAGCCTTATTAACGCTTTGGGATTTCAGCCAAACCCTGAATATTTTCTCGCAAATCGGTATCATCGTACTCATAGGCCTTGTGACTAAGAACGGTATCTTGATTGTAGAATTTGCGAACCAACGCAAAGAGTCTGGATCAGAAAAATTGAAAGCGGTACAAGAGGCGGCAGTTGCTCGTTTCCGCCCTATCATTATGACTTCGCTTTGTACGATATTAGGTATTTTACCGATCGCCTTGGCTTTAGGTTCAGGATCTCAAAGTAGAGTTTCGATGGGTATTGCCGTAGTGGGTGGTATGTTATTCTCTACCACGCTGACCTTGTATATCATTCCAGCGATTTACAGTTATTTATCGAGTAACCGCAAACCAGTTAATGCCGAATAAAGAAATTTGGATGCAACGCGCCTTTGACCTAGCCTTATTAGGCTCAGGGCGCGTTGCTCCTAATCCTTTAGTCGGTTGTGTGATTGTCAAAGATGACCACATCCTAGGCGAAGGTTATCACCAACAGTATGGTGGGCCGCACGCAGAAGTAAATGCGATACGTTCTTGCTCGGCATCAGTTGAAGGCGCGACGGCCTATGTGACCTTAGAGCCTTGCTCCCATTTTGGGAAAACACCTCCCTGTGCAGATTTACTGATTCAATCCGGCATCGCCACGGTCTACATCGCGAACCTAGATCCTAATCCGCTCGTAGCAGGAAAAGGAGTCGAGAAACTGGAAGCTGCAGGAATTACTTGCCACATTGGTTTATTGGCAGAAACAGGCGAATGGATTAACCGCCACTTCTTTACCTTTCACCGGCTGAAACGCCCTTACATTACCTTCAAATACGCGGTTAGCGCAGATGGATTCATCGCAGGCCACACAGGTTCGCCGATTCAGCTATCGAACGAATTATCCGCGATTCGCGTACATCAAATGCGCGCTGAACACCAAGGAATTTTAGTAGGCGTCCAAACCATCATTAATGATGACCCTTCTCTTACTACTCGATTAGTAGCAGGAACAAACCCGGTTCGCATCGTATTAGATACTTCCAGCAGGATTCCTTCCACCGCTAAAGTCTTAACAGATGGAGGAGAAACAATCGTCTTACGTTCATCAGCGGAAGTAGCTGACCTACCTCTTCAATCGATCCTAGTCGAAGGCGGCGCGAAAACAATGGAAAAATTATTTGCGGATGGGCTAGTGGATGAGATTTGGAAAATCAGAAGCCCCAAAACGCTTTATGAAGGAATCCCTGAACCAAAACTGCCGGTGAAATGGCGAGCGATTGACTACTTAGGTGACGATACTTGGTTTAAAGGAATCCTAAAACCTGCCCCAGCAAATACATATTCAGACCCAGAATAATCGCGGTTATCACCCAAACAATTCCTTGCAAAAGCGATGAATTCGCGAATTTACCCATCTTCTGTTTATCCCCGGTAAATAATACCAACGGAATCACGGCGAAGCTTAATTGCATCGAAAGCACCACTTGTGAGAAAACTAACAACTCCCCTATTTTCGATTCACCATAAATCCAGGTGATAAAGAAGGCTGGAATAATGGCAATCAAGCGGGTAATCAAACGTCTTAACCAAGGGGCAATGCGCAGATCGAGGAATCCCTCCATCACGATTTGGCCGGCTAAGGTTCCTGTCAACGTGGCATTTTGGCCCGAAGCTAATAAGGCAACGGCAAACAAAATACTCGCTAATTTACTGCCCAATACCGGGTCTAATAACTGATACGCATCTCGAATGTCCGCCACATGTTTCAAGTTATTTCCGTGAAAAGCAGCCGCCGCTAAAATCAATATGCCAGCATTGATGAAAAAGGCGAAACCTAAGGAAATCGTGGAATCCCAAGTGGCATATTTGATGGCTTTTTCCTTATCCTCATCCGTATCCTTGATGGCTCGGGTTTGAACAATACTCGAATGCAAATACAGATTATGTGGCATCACCGTTGCCCCCAGAATACCGATGGCCACGTAGAGTTGACTTGGATTCATCACCACCGATGTCTGTGGAACTAGCCCACCTACAATCCCTGCAATAGAAGGTTGTGATATGAACAACTCATAGGCAAAACAGCAAACGATGACAATCAAGAGGGATAAAACGATGGATTCGATGACTTTGAATCCTTTGTTTTGGAAATATAAGATTAAGAATACATCTAAAATCGTAATGACGATACCCGCTAAAATCGGAATTCCAAACAACAATTGAAGTGCCAAAGCCGATCCAATCACCTCTGCTAAATCACAAGCCGCAATGGCTAACTCACAGACAACCCAGAGAAAAATTGCCACCGGTTTCGAAAATGCATCGCCACAGGCTTGAGCTAAATCACGTCCCGAGGCAACGCCTAATTTCAAGGCTAAATGCTGCAAGACGATCGCGAAAATGCTGGAGACAAGAATCACAGACAATAAGGTATAGCCAAAAGAGGCTCCACCTGCTAAATCGGTCGCCCAGTTGCCCGGATCCATATAGCCTACTGCCACTAAGAAACCCGGCCCCATAAAAGCGCGTAAATTCTGCCAAAAACCTTTCCCCACCGGCACAGGAATCGTGCCAAACACTTCGGATAAGGATTTCGTTTTAGGAATAGAACGCCACGGACTCGACATAATTTTGAATTTTATCAAATTTAAAAATAATTTTTAGATTAACCTAAAAAATAAATTTACTACCTTTACTCCATGGCCATTTCATTCACCGAAGAAAACTACTTAAAAGTCATCCATCGTCTCTCAGAGGCAACTTCAGAGGATATTTCTACGAACGCGGTTGCGGAATTGATGCAGACAAAAGCGGCATCGGTAACAGATATGTTGCGTAAACTGGCCGAAAAAGGCTGGGTGAATTACCAAAAATACCAAGGTGTACGTTTAAGTGCAGAGGGCGAGAAAATTGCGTTATCGATTGTGCGTAAACACCGACTTTGGGAAGTATTCTTAGTGGACAAAATGGGATTCAACTGGGACGAAGTGCACGAAATCGCAGAACAGCTCGAGCACATTGAATCGGATCAATTAGTCAATAAATTAGACGAATACCTAGGCTTCCCTAAAACGGATCCTCACGGCGATCCCATCCCCAATAAGGACGGCGTTCTACCCGAGCTAGCCTATTCCCATTTATCCGACATCAAGGCAGCTAAAACCTGTAAATTGATGGGAGTGGCGCAGGATTCGGCAGTCTTCTTGCAATTGTTGACTAAATTGAATTTGAGTTTAGGGGCGAAACTAGACATTCAGGAGATCAACGAATTCGATCGATCGATTTTCGTTTCCATCAACGACGCTGCGCCCATCTTCATTAGTCACGAAGTAGCGAAAAACATTCTCGTTAAAATCTAGCTTAATAAATCCAGTACCTCGTCTTCGCTCAAAGCGCGTAAGATACTCTCGTCAGAAGTCACTAACTCTGAGGCTAAATCCTTTTTGCGTTGCTGCAAGGCAAGGATCTTCTCTTCCACCGTTTCTTTCGAGATGAACTTGTAGGTGAATACGGTTTTCTTTTGGCCGATACGGTGCGCGCGGTCAATCGCCTGAGCCTCAGCCGCTGGATTCCACCACGGATCTAATAGGAATACGTAATCCGCCGCGGTCAGGTTAAGACCCACCCCACCTGCTTTTAATGATATAAGGAAAACGGATTGTCCGTCCTCTTTTTGGAAACTTTCTACCTGACCCTTCCGGTCTACCGTACTACCATCCAGGTAGGCATACAGAATTCCGCGCTCTTCTAAAGCGGCCTTAATCAAGTTCAAATGCTGAACGAATTGACTAAAGATCAATACTTTGTGGTGCTGCTCTAAGACCGTTTCCAGTTTTTCTAACACGGCCTCCATCTTGCCTGAATCTCCTGCATAACCCTCTTCGCACAACGATGGGTGGTTCGCAAGCTGACGTAATTTTGTCAAACCCTGTAACACAGAGAAGCGCGATTTCTGCAAGCCTTCGTCCTTAATTTGCTTCAATAATACGTCACGGTAGAACGATTTCGTCTTGTCATATAAGCGCTCTTGCTCCTCCGTCATCGAGCAATAGGTCACCGATTCCATTTTTTCTGGTAAATCAGCCGCCACTTGACGCTTCTCACGACGCAATAAATACGGTTTGATTAGAAAATAAAGACGCTTTTTCTTCTCCATATCCGCCTTCTTTTCGATAGGCAATTGGAAATGGTCTTTGAAATATCGTTGTGTTCCAAGCAGACCGGTATTTACGAAATTCATTTGGGACCAAAGATCCATCGTCGAATTCTCCAGCGGAGTTCCCGTCATCACGAGACGGAATTTCGCGTTTAATTTTTGAACCGCTTTGGTAATATTCGCTAACGGATTCTTAATCGCCTGCGACTCATCTAAAATCACATACGAGAATGCTTGCTTTTCGAACCATTCGATGTCCGAACGCACCATCCCGAAAGAACACAGAATCAAATCAACTTTCCCGATTTGCGCCTGCAATTTCTCTCTTTGAGGTCCGCTGTAGACTAAAACGCGTAGTTGTGGCGTAAATTTCTTCGCCTCCATCTCCCAGTTATACAACAAGGACGTAGGCATCACGAGCAATGTAGGCAAGGTCTCGCCTTGTTCCTTCAAACTCTGCAATAAACAAAGTGTCTGTACGGTTTTACCCAGACCCATGTCATCCGCTAAACATGCACCTAGCCCTGCAACCTGACGCGTACGCATCCAACGGTATCCTTCTAATTGGTAAGGGCGCAAGGTTCCTTTGAAGTTCTTCGGTACGGGATATTCTTTCGCTTCTAGTGCTAAATCGTTCACCGTTTTAGCGCGTAGAGCGGTTTTCACTAAATCTTGGTTCTCCCATTCCTGCACTAATTGGTAATGCTGGCGACGCAAGAACACGCCTTCTTCGCCGGGACGCGTCTCAGAGAAGTAGAAAAGATCTTGGTAATCGTGGAACCAGTTGTCCGGAATCATCGCGATGGAGCCGTCTGGCAAATGGAATTCTTTCTTCTTTTGTAAGATCAATTGGCGAATTTTCAAGAAAGGAATTTGGAACTCCCCAAATGAAATTACGGCCTGAATATCAAACCAATCTAGTTTTTCACCGATGCGAATCTTGATTTCTGGCTTTCCTAAGAAATAGCGTGGTGCTTGTCCATCGCCCTTGAACTGCACAACAAAGCCCGCCTGATCCAGCGCTTCTTTGTTCGCCGTTAGCCATTGAACCGCATCCCCGCGTTGCATGAAGGCACGGCCATCATTTTCCATCTTCAACCCAAGAGTCTTCAACTGTTGGAAGGCACGCTTTTCCTTTACGTGGGAACGCATAATTCTTTGAAAGGCATAACTATCGCCTTTCTTCTCAAAAAGGACATTTGCCTCTGACGATAAGCCGTCCCAAGGGAAGCGGTTATTGCCGTATTGGAAGGATAATACGAAGTTCCAACGATCCGCTGCTTCGAGGGCTGCCTTCTTTTTCAAGGTCTCTTCGTCCTCTATTTTAGGCGCCGTTGGGCCATAAGAAAGTAAGAATTGAACCGGCTTTTCGGTATTTGTGATCTCAAAACCTTTCGGATGAACAGGATAACGGGCCACCATCGCCTTCACGAATTTGCGGAAGTAATCTTCCTCCATATTCTTCGGAATCGCGACAAACTTCTTGTTCAAAAATGGACGCAATTTCTTGCCCTCTAGTTCTGGATTGAAGTGGTATAGTTTTTGATTCATCAGCATCCAAGCCGGCTCGTCGCATAATACGACTGCGTCTTTGTACTGAAACTCTAATTTATTGCCTAGGTATTTTAGGGTAGGAAAATAATGCGTATTCTCCTCGTTGCGCATAAAGTGGAACAAGACGTCCACCGCCTCCGCCTCGATTTGCACGGATTGACGCATCGGATTTCCATCATTTCCCATTATGAAAAGCGTTTTATCTGGACAAATTAATCCAAAAATTTGGCCTCTTTTCTTCTCAATCACGGACATCACTGCCTCTTGAATCTCCTTCTCTCCTTTTTCCGCATCCCAGGTCTTTAAAAAGAATTCCTCCATGGTCTTGCGCTTCGAGGTATTGAACTTTTCAAAAACTGCCACCGGCTTCATACTCTCAATCAAACCCACCGCCGTGCGATCGCGATCGTCCAAAGCGTGTTCAAATTCGTGAAAATTCCGGGAAGTAAGCGTTTGGTACTCCCAAGTCAATTGACTCTTCTCATTTAATTGCACCACAAAGACGTCGAATAAATATCCAAGGCATTCGTGAGACAATAAAGAATAAACAACCTGGAAAGGTTTGTTAGGGGAGATTTTCATTTTAAAAACACCCGATTTCTCGGATTACAAGAGTCAAACCTTTAAAATTAAGGTTTTTTTCTCAATTGCAAGCAAGCCCAGTTGTTTTTTGATGCTTGTGCGATAAAATTAAGTTGCTGCTTTTCAGCGGATTCCAATAAAAGTGAAACGTCTTCGGTATAGAAACCGCTTAAGAAAAGTAATCCGCCGGGCTTGATGCGCGCGGCGTAATCGGCCATTTCTGCTAATAAGATATTGCGATTGATATTGGCTAAAAGGACATCGTATTGCGTACCGTCCTCTTCTGCGATAGTGCCCAATCCAAAAGGAATTTCGGCACAATCATTCAATCCTGCATTTTCGATTGAATTCTCCACCGACCATTCGTCGATATCGAATCCGCGGACAAAACCTGCTCCTCGCTTCTTAGCCACAAAAGCTAACAAACCCGTTCCCGTTCCCGCATCTAACACACTTTTACCGGTCAAATCCACATCGAACAACGCCTTCGTCATCAGCGAAGTCGTTTCGTGGTGGCCGGTGCCAAACGACATTTTGGGATTAATCACTACCTCCATCTGAAATCCAGGTTCAGAGGGATGAAAACTCGCCCGAATCAAAACCAAATCCTCAATACGAATGGGATCATAATTACTTTCCCATACTTCATTCCAGTTTTGCTTCTCGATGCGATTCGTCTCGTAAGTCTCTAAACCGTAGCGGGACATAATTTCAGTCAATGCCTCCTCAGAATAATCAACCTCAGGACAATACGCAATCACACCCGATTCCGAATCCTCGAAAATATCGAATTGAATTTCGCCTAGCTCAGCGACTAAAATATCAGACAGCTCAGGACTGGCTGTAATTTTCACTTGAATCGTAGACATAGAAATTAATTTGATGGAGGGCCGGTTTTCTTTCCGAAAACAGAAATACCGATATAGCGCTTTGGCTGTAATCTAAAATCAAGCAACAGCTTGTCCAGATCCACGAGCGTTCTATTTAGGCCTAGATAAAGGCTATCGTTCTTGATTAATTTACCCGCGGTACCTTCCCCGCGTTCTAAACCTTGAACAATCTTTCTTAGCGAAATCACGGTTGCATCCACTTCTTTCAAGGTCTTACCTATCCTCAAGGCATTCAAGGAATCGGCCACCGTATTAAACTTCGTTAACAAAGGACGCAACTGCTTCTCCGTCTCCATTAAGTCCGAAGACAAGGTCTTCATATTCGCAGAAATCTGTGCAATGTTCGCCCGGTTGTCGGTCACAATACCATTCACAGATCCGTTAATGTTAGAAACCGTCTCATTCGACGTTTTCAACAAAGTGTTTAAATACGTACCTGTGTTATCAAATTTATTCGAGATCTGACGGAAAGAAACAAGCAGCGAATCCGCATTAGCGATAACCGGAATGGCGCGCTCTTTTAACAAGGCCGTTACCCCTACTTCCGTTTCGCCTTTCAAGAACGAATCCTCTGGTAAATTACCCTTTCCTTCTAATCGCAATCGAATGATTTTACCTCCTAATAAAGCCCCATCAGAAAGTACAGCCACCGTTTTATCAGGGATGACAATGTCCTGGCTAAATCGCAGGGTCACTAAAATCTTGTTGCCTTTGGATGGCTGAAGCTCCACTTTCTTCACCTTTCCTACTTCGATTCCGTTCACCATTACCTGGTTTGAAACCATCAATCCATCTACATTTTCGTATTCTACATAGTAGATACGAGCAGACGAGAATACGTCATTCCCCTTTAGAAAATTAAACCCTAAATAGAGGATTAAGAAGGCTAACAATGCCAAAAACCCTACTTTTAATTCATTGCTTTTGAACATCGTATCTATTTTTCGATTTCTTCTTTGTACGCTTTAAACGCCGTAGCAATCGCTGTGGCTACCTCGTTCTGTCCTTTTTCGGAAGCTAAATAATTTTCTTCCTCCGGGTTTGTTAAAAATCCCGTCTCTACTAATACACTGGGCATCGCCGTGCGCCAGATCACTAGGAATCCAGCTTGCTTCACCCCAAAACTCTTTCTTTGATATGTTTTCGAAAATTGCTCCTCCACCTTCGACGCAAATTTTACCGAGCTCGCCATAAAGGCACTTTGGTAATTCGCCATCATGATGTGCGCTAGAGGAGAATTGGGATCGAAACCATCATAGGTCTTTTGGTAATCTTTCTCTTGCAAGATAACGGAGTTTTCTCGCTTCGCTACGTTCAAATTACCATCCGTTTTGTGTAAACCCATTGTGTAGGTTTCTGTTCCGTAGGCATTCTTATTGACCGCTGCATTACAATGCACAGAGATAAATAAATCGGCTTTATTGCGGTTTGCGATATTTGCTCGCTCATTTAATTCGATGAACGTATCGGTATCTCGCGTATAAATAATCTTCAATTCAGGGTGCGCCGCTTTCAACTTTTTACCCACTTCTAGGATAATTTTTAACGTCACTAATCCCTCATGGGATCCCTTAGGGCCTGAACAGCCAGGATCTTTTCCCCCGTGACCGGCATCTAAGCAAACGACTTTTATTCGATTCTTAATGTCTCCCTTTTGAAAGCCGCTAGGCGTCCAAGCAGTCAGCAATAAACCCAGCGAAAAAAATAAACCGATAGATTTTATCTGATTAAACATTATTTTCTATTTGTTACACGTTGATAACAAGCAAAGATGTAATTTTGTAGGCTTGTATGTAATAAGTACAAATATAATTTTTAAATTCCATTTGGTAAAGAAATCCACATATTACCTTTTTATTACCCTGCTTGTCCTTTTTGCTTCGCTATCGGAGGCAAAAGCGCAGCGGGTAATCTCGACGGATACTTTACAAAAATCCATTCCTAAGGACACGGCCGCTGATTTACAGACCACCGTTTTCTATTCTGCCGTAGACTCCACGATTTTAGATGCAGACAAGCAAGTCGTGAATTTGTATGGGGGTGCCAAAGTCAAGTACGGCGAAATCTCCCTCGAAGCGAACTATATCCGCCTGGATTGGGCGAAAAATGAGGTTTACGCTATTGGAACGAAGGATACACTCACCCAAAAGATGATCGGATTACCTGTCTTCTTACAAGGTAGCGATAAATACGATTCAGACGAAATACGCTATAATTTCAAGACCAAACGAGCCGTCATCAAAGGCATCGTAACACAACAAGGCGAAGGTTTTGTACAGGGTAAAAATGTCAAAAAAGACGAAGAAGAGAACCTCTATATCCGAAATGCCATCTATACTACCTGTAATTTAACGCATCCCCACTTTCACATCAAGGCCAGCAAAATCAAAGTAGTAGGCAAAAAAGAGATCATCTCGGGGCCGTTTCACTTTGAATTAAATGATATTCCCTTGCCTATTGGCTTGCCTTTTGGGTTCTTTCCCTATTCCCAGCCGAAAGAGGCCGGAAAATCTGGTATCATTATGCCCACTTATGGCGAGGAGCCGAATGGACGCGGTTTCTATTTGCGGGAAGGCGGTTACTATTGGGCAGCGAGTGAGAACATCGGGATTCGTTTTACCGGCCAAATTTACTCCAAGGGTGGCTGGGGCTTAGGCGCGAATTCGCAATACAACAAACGCTATCGCTATGCTGGAAGCTTTAATTTAGCCTTTAATCGCAACAGCAATGGCGATGAATTTGCACCTACGAAACGAACGGACTTTGCCTTACAATGGTCTCATACGCCCCGCAGCATGGGAAATTCGAGTTTCTCAGCTTCGGTAAACATCGCATCGAATTCGTATAACCAATACAACTCTTTCAATACGCAACAATACCTGTCTAATACGATTGGATCATCCGTGCAGTATTCTCGGAATTTTGGCCAAACGGTCCGCACTAGTATCAACTTACGTATTAACCAAAACACGAGTACAAGAGTATTTGATGCAGGAACAGACTTTAACTTTGGCCTCAACCAAATACAACCTTTCAAAAAGAAAAACTCGCTGGGCGATCGCTTCATCGATCAATTCCGAATCGGCTTGGACTTCTCGGGAGGTATTTCGATGACGAACCAAGTGGGAGACCCGTACACGCGTTATGAGTTCGATGTGTACCCAAGATCGTCTAATTCCTTGCGTGGAACGATTCAGAAGCCGTTTATTCCTACCGGAGCTGATGATGTTCCTGCCGGAGTTATCCCGGTGGATGCTAGTACGCTGCCTATTTTATGGGAAAAGGCACAGACGAAATTCAATTACAGCATTCCGTTAGCCTTGCCTAATTTGAAGCTGACGAAGCACATTAACCTAACACCTGGAGTTTCTTGGTCTGGTAATATGTACACCCGTTCCTACAAGTACACCTACGTAGCGGCGGATTCAACGGTGCGCATCGATACGGTGGGAGGTTTGCCTAAGTTTAATTCTCAAATTGCCTTTTCAGCGAGTATGAATACGCGTTTGTTTGGAACCTTGCGTTTCAAAAAAGGGCGATTAGAGGCCATTCGCCATACGTTAGTTCCTTCGGTTAGTTTGAGCTATACGCCGGATTATTCGGATCCGAGTTTTGGGTATTACCAAGATGTCAGAATCAATAACCGGAAGTTCATCAATACCGAGGGAAAAGAGCAAATCGGTGATATCCGCCGGATTAGCACCTTCGATCCTCGCACCATGAGTTATGGAGGAGCCTCTGGGGCGATTTCTTTTGGACTCCAAAATACGCTCGAAGCGAAATTAAAGACCAAATCAGATACCGCCAGCGTACTCACGGAGAAGGTGCGTATCCTGGACAACTTTGGCTTGAACGGAAGTTATAATTTACTGGCGAAGGAATATGCCTTGTCGAATATCGGCTTTAACCTGGCGTCACGTGTGAAAGATTTTGATATCAATATGGGTGGTAGTTTTGACCCCTATTTGTATGTGGCCGATCCGTTATTCTTTGATATCGGACGCAGAACGCCAGACTACATGTTCAG
>CANFWR010000021.1 GCA_947450865.1 Cytophagaceae bacterium | reverse complement strand
ATTTTAGAAACCATTTCAGATTTTTTATCAAATACATTGTGAGGTGTATTAGGAAGAATACAAAGTTGACTTCCTTTAATCGTATTTTTCAAATGAAGTATATGTTCTAATGTGGCTAAATCCTTATCCCCATACAGTAATAATAATTTGCTTTTAATAGCTGCTAAATCCTTGTCGCTGATCACTTCTTTCGTAATCCACATATATTTTAGTTGCGAAAAGGATTTTTCCCAGGTTTTAGCGTTTGGGGATAATTTGTTGAATTCAGCTAACCATCCATTATTTATGCCTGCTGTTACAGGATCTATCTTCCAAGACTTCACCCAATCGAGCATACCAGCTCTATACCCATCTGTATCGGAATTTGCGCCTATGGCAACCACCTTTTTTACTTTATCTGGGCGATCGTGGGCTAATATAAAAGCAGAGTTTCCTCCATCGCTCCAACCCATCACATAAGCACTGTCTAATTTCATTTCATCGATAAATGCGGCATAATAATCCGCAAAGATCTTGTAACTGATGGAGTCGATGTGGGGTGATCTTCCTTGGCCAGGGCTATCAATAGCATATACTTTAAACTGTTTGGATAAGGGCTCTATTACCTTCTTGAAGTTATTGATTGACCCCATACCGCCATGAAATAATAGTAAAGGTTGACCTTGACCATATTCCTCGTAATAGAGGCTAGAGTTTTTCACCTTTAGGTATTTCCCGTTGTTTGAGCCGTAAGGGATTTGGGCGAATGAGATTTGGCCAAATCCTACAAGTAGACAAGCTAGAATAAAGTAATGATTACGATTTTTCAAATTCATTCTGATTAATTCTTTAGTGCTCTACTTAATGCGCTATATCTCGCCTCTTTAATTCGCTTGCTAAGGTCAGCATTTGGAGAAAGCATTTCAGATGCGTGAAAAGCCCCTGGATACAGATGAAACTCGGTGGTTACGCCGGCTTTGATGAGTCTTTGAGCAAATTCAATATCCTCATCTCTAAATAAATCTGCCTCACCCACATCAATAAAGGTGGGAGGAAGACCTTTTAAGTCCATGGCTCTAGCAGGTGCCGCATAAATATCTGCTTTCTTACCACCTAAATACCAATTCCATGCTTCTATATTTGCTTTTCTATCCCAGACACCTACATTGGAAACCTCCTGACTAGAGACCGTGACATTGCGATCATCGATCATGGGATAATTGGCCATTTGGAAACAAATTTTAGGAAAATTCTTATCTCTAGCCATTAAACTCGTAGCCAAGGTTAATCCACCTCCGGCACTACCGCCATATACGGCAATGTGTTCCGGATCAATTTTAAGCATTTTGGCATTTTTTGCCATCCAAACTAATCCAGCATAACAATCTTCCACCGCCGCTGGATAAGGATTTTCTGGGGCTAATCGATATTCCACCGATACAACTACTGCATTGAATTTAAGGGCAAAGAATACGGCACTTGCTTCGCCGGATTTGATATCACCCATAATCATTCCGCCCCCATGAATATCATAAATCGCGGGGTTTGAATCCTTCCCATTCTTAGGTGTAACCACTCGAAGTAATATAACTGGAGCCTTGTTTAAGCCTGGAATTTTATATTCAGAAATGGTCACGTCATTATAAACCTGAGCCGGTCCTGAAAACAATTGATTCACTACGGCACGACGCTTAACAATATCAGGGATACTATTGAAGCCTCCCGGCATCACTTTCAATAAAGCATCTAAACCAAGTTTCGATTCGGGATCGATTCTAGAGTTGATAGATTGAGCGAATGAGCCTGCTGATACTACAAGTAACAGGATGATTGATTTTAAAATTCTCATTGTCATATTATTTTAGATTCCCAGCAAAAGTCTGGCGCAAGATCTTACCCCCTTGAATGATAAAGGTATCCGTGGCAAAAGTGTATTCTACCACAGGTGTTTTAGCAGACCAAACTACGTAGAACATGTCATTTTTAACGGCCGTTTTAATGACATTAAATTTCGATCCAATGGTAGGAAATGCCTTTACGATTTCGACAAAAGCTTTTCTAATTTCGGCTAATCCGCTGTAGGTACCTTCGGGCGTTATCACGATGGATTCCTCCGTATAATCTGCCATCAAGTCATCCAGGTTGTTTTCCCCTAATGCTTTGCTGTGGTGCTGAAATACGGCAAGTGTTGTAGCTTCATCCACTTTTTTTGTGCTGTTTTGTCCAAAAACAACAACCGAACTACAAACTAATAAAGTAACTAAAACGATATTTTTCATATAAAATTTATGTTTATTTTTTCTCTCTATTTTTCTTCGCAGTCGCTAGGATATAGCCCTTAATGTTCGAAATATCTTCGTCACTTAGTCTTCCCCCAAACTTCGGCATACCTTTTGGCAAGAAGATACCATCCCTTACAATTTGATGGAACGCTCCCATGATATCCGGATGAGTGTACGTTAAATTCGGAATATTTCCACCTGGATTTCCCGCAGAAAGCGTGTGACAAGCACTGCAATATTTCCCAAATAAGTTATCTCCCTTTTCCACTTGCGCCTCGGTAACTTCCACAGGCAGAGTTAAGTATTCTTTTTTAGGTTGCTTTTCAAAAACAGGCATTGCCGCATTTTTACCAATGGCAAACGTATAAATCGTACCAGGATTAATCTGCTCTGTATTTTTGCTAGACTGGCCCTGCACTCCACCCCAACCTA
Organism: Cytophagaceae bacterium; assembly: GCA_947450865.1. Lineage (GTDB taxonomy): Bacteria > Bacteroidota > Bacteroidia > Cytophagales > Spirosomataceae > Aquirufa. The sequence goes on along the minus strand of CANFWR010000021.1, from coordinate 23,590 downwards.
CGGCGATAGTAACATATTGAACTCCATCCACTAAATAAGTAATAGGAGGCGCCACGATACCTGTACCTAGGTTTTTTGTCCAGATTACCTTTCCTGTTCTTGCATCCATGGCGTTAAAATCACCCTCTGCCGTTCCTTGGAAAACCAAATCCGATGTCGTCATAACGCCTGAATTCCAAGTCGTTTTTTCAACTTTACTCCAAACTTCTTTATTGAGAACTGGATCCCAAGCAATTAATTTACCGTATGACTTAGCAAATTTCGCATCCTTATTCGTTGGGTTTGCCGGATTGCTACTAATGCCTAGACTCCAATGATCTTTATCGTATTGAAAGTCCTGCTGATTTCCATACATAAATGATTGCTCTCTGGCAGGAATGTAGACTAAATTAGTTTTGGGATTAAAGGCCATAGGCTGCCAATTATGCCCACCAAAAGGGCCCGGGTAAATTTGTTCGTTACTAGTCAAGTAACGTGCATTTGGCGTCTCCACCGGTCGCCCAGTTTTCATATCCACTTTAGATGCCCAGTTCACATAGACATAAGGTTCCGCTGACAACAACTCCCCAGTATTTCGATCTAGGACATAGAAGAATCCGTTTTTAGGCGCTTGCATCAATACGTCACGCTTTTTGCCTTTGATTTCTAATTGGGTCAAAATGATTTGTTGAACCGCTGTAAAATCCCAAGATTCTCCAGGGGTCGTTTGGTAATGCCATTTCAATTTTCCTGTCTCGGCGTGAATCGCTAAAATGGAGGAAAGATATAAGTTGTCGCCTCCACCAGGGCTTCTGATTTCTCGATTCCATGGAGAACCATTTCCGGTGCCCACATAAATGAGTTTTAGTTTAGGGTCATAGGCAAAGGCATCCCAAGCCGTTCCTCCTCCTCCATATTTCCACCATTCGCCTTTCCAAGTTTTAGCAGCTACTTCCATCTCAGGATGCTCAAATCCATTCGCTGGATTCCCAGGAACAGTGAAGAATCGCCAAACTTTCTTCCCAGTCATCGCATCATATGCCGTCACATAGCCTCTCACACCATATTCCGCCCCACTATTTCCAATAATCACCTTTCCATCCATGACGCGAGGAGCACCGGTAATCGTGTAAGAGCGATCATGCGAAACAGATAACACTTCCCATTTCTTTTTACCAGTCGCCGCATTAATGGACACCAAACGTCCATCCAAGGTTCCTACAAAAATATTCCCTTTGTACATCGCTAAACCACGATTTACCACATCACAGCACGCCTTCTCTCCAAAACCCTTAGGCACCTGAGGATCATAGGTCCACAATATCTTACCCTTACGCGTATCAATGGCATAAACAATACTCCATGGGCCACTGATAAACATGATACCATCTACCACTAAAGGAGTTGCTTCGATTCCACGTTTAGTTCCTAAATTTAAACTCCAGGCTAAACCCAATTGCCCCACATTATCCTTCGTTATTTGACCCAAAGGACTAAAACGTTCCTCTCCATAATTCCTTCCATAGGTAAGCCAGTCACCAGAATTGTCATCGATGTTAGCAATTTGTTGATCCTGAACAGCGCCCACCACTTTCGCAATGTGCAATGAAGATCCTGGAATTGATTTTGTGATAAAGGCAATGCTGCCTAGAACAAGGACAGCCGCTGAGAACAGCAGAACAAGTTTTTTCATGTTGTTAAAGGTTTGAGAGTATTTTGGTATCAATTGTATACCAATAATACTAAATTAATTTTGACAATAAAAAATTTGTGGATTAAAATTAGATTACCTCTTTTGTGGCAAGGCACCCAACAAAATTTTAAGGAAACCATCCATCGATTTATCATCTATCCACCTCACTACCGCCACTACATCATTCTCTGAATCCACATAGATAGCGTTCGTTCCATTGCCTATATGAGCATAAGCGGTGGCAGGAGCTGATGGGTATAGTTTTTGGTCTGTATTCAAAAAGTAATTCATAAAGCCATAACCCGTATTCGCAGGCGTAGGTGTCATAGACTTGCGAATCCAGTCTTCTGATAAAATTTGCTTGCCATTCCAATTCCCTTTTCGCAACGTCAACAAGCCGAACTTACCCATATCATACGCATTGATAAACATCCCTCCTCCAAAATGGCCTCCCCCACTTACAGCTTGAATCATCTTACCATCTACTACAATCCAGGCATTTTTATAGCCCGTCCAAGCCCAGGTATTAGAGGCACCGATAGGGTTCATCACGTTTTCTCTTAAAACTTCAGGTAAAGGTTTACGCCAAACTAAGGTCGCCGCTAAGGTCAATGCATTCACCCGCGTATCGTTATATTTAAATACCAATCCAGGTTCAAATCTTTTTCTCGTTGTCCACTCCGCCGGTTTGTCCGACGGGCGATCCGCCCAATCTGGCTTACCCCACAACACCCCTTCCCAATCACTTGTCTGTCTCAAAAGATGATCCCAACTAATCTTACGGTTATGTTCTGTTTCAAATGGATAAATAAAGGACTTTTTCTCAAGGGGATTTTCGCTTAACTGGGCTTGATTGCTCACTACCTCAACAGGTGGTAAATAAGTGTACACTTTATCATCCAACGAACTAATCAACCCTTTTTCGTAGGCGAGACCCACGACAGAAGAAACAAAACTCTTCGTCACACTATGTGTCATCTCAACAGATGAAGGATTCCCCCACTCCGCAATAATATAACCCTTATAAATAATTATCCCCGCCGCAGGACCTCGATCTGCCATAGGCCCGATCGGATCAGAGAAAGGTTCCTTTCCAAATTGCATTGCCTGCGAGAGCCACAAGTTTTTAGGTTGGGTAGTTTCATGGGCTTTGGCAAAATCCACCGCTTCCTTCACTTTATTCGTATCTATATTGAAAAAAGCGGGTGACTTATGTTCCCAGTTTTTAGCCGAAGGATAATAGATTGCTTTCTGAGATACAGCACTAAAAGCGACAAGTAATAATAAAAGGGATAGTTGTTTTTTCATCGCTTATATAATTCGTCTAAATAGTTCGCTAATGTATGATCCTTCTCAGTCACCTGATTACCTGCATCATGTGTTGTGATTACTACGTGAACCCGATTGTAGGTGTTTGACCAGGTGGGGTGGTGATCCGTTTGGGTTATAAAAGGAGTAGCATCTTGCATGAATTGCATCGCTTCTTCGAATGTTGAAAATTCAAAGGTTTTCTCGAGGGATTGATTGGATGTTTTCCAAGTGGTCATGTACAACAAGTTTAGGGCAAAAGTTCATTTGACATCGACGGTGGTGCGTCAGATGGATTACTTCCCCAGGATTTATTCGGTTGAGAACCCATGTTTAATTTTAACACAGCGCCATTCACAAAATCAGTATGATAAAACCAGGGTTTAGTTAATGGCTTTCCGTTGAAGGTTGCGGATTGGATGTAGCGATTTATAGCTGAGTTGTTTTTTGTTTGAATGGTAATTTTTTTGCCTGGATAGTATTTGGGATTCAGATGAATATGTATCTCGTCAAAGATAGGGCTTCCGATTTCATAAATAGGTTTTGTTTCAGCACCGCCTCGCATGGAGAAAATACCCATTTTCATTAGGACAGCTAAGGAACCCATCAAACCTTGATCCTCGTCTCCACTGTAGCCATATTGCGGCGATAGACCACTATAAACGGAGTCGATGACGGCTCGAGACCATTTTTGGGTAAGCCAGGGGCTACCTGAATAATTAAATAAATAGGCCATCTGCATACAGGGTTGATTCCCATAATTGATGTAGGAAAGCGGGGACGCGTCATTTCCGCCAGCCGCAATGTTGTTTCCTGCAATACCGGTTCGGATACCATGCACGGTGGATTTGAATTGACTTTTTTCGGAGGCGGTAAAGGAGTAATTCAGCTTTTTAGTGAATTTTTCGTTCCCTCCCATTAACTTAATTAAACCCGCCACATCGTGCGGAACAAACCAAGTGGATTGCACAGCATTTGCTTCAACCCAGCCATTATCATAACGCATCGAATCAAAAGGTGTCTCCCAAGAACCATCCAAATGCCGCACGCGCATCCAGCCCGTGGACGCGTCATAGATGTTTTTATAATTCTCCGCCCGTTTTAGAAAAAGGCTATAATCGTCTTGTTTTCCTAGCGATTTGGACATTTGAGCTAATGCCCAGTCTTGGTAAGCGTATTCCAATGTTTGGCCTGCACCATCCTGATGCGAACCGTATTTTTTATTTCCCAAAGGATAAGGAATATAACCGCGATCAATGTAGAATTCAATTCCTCCACCAATGGATGTATTGTGCTCATAACCAGACCGTCCCATCATTCCACCAGGGAAATGATCTTTGCGCATTCCTTCGTAGGCTGATGCGATATCAAAATTCCGAATGCCCTTCATATACGCACTGACGATAAAAGGTGTGGTGGTTGCACCTGTCATGACATAGGTGTAATTTCCTCCTGAAGGCCCTCTGGGAATTAAGCCTCCATCTTTATACATCATCAACATCGAATTAATAAATTCTTCCGTTATTTCTGGATATACTAAGTCCCAAAGCGTATTCAGCGTCCATTGTGCGCCCCAGTAAGAATCAGAATTGTAATGATTAAATGCAGGCTTTCCATTAGCCGCTAAAGGAATCTGCTTGATCTTCTTTTCAATTCCGGTCCGATCGCAATATTTTCCATTCACATCGCTGACAATTCTACGTCCTTGAAGACTATGAAAAAGGTCCGTATAAAACCTTTTTTGTTCCGTTAGAGTACCGCCTTTTATTTCAATTTTTTTCAAAGCACGGTTCCATTCATTTTTTGAATCTAAAACCACTTTCTCAAAATTCCAATGGGCTAATTCCGTTGTTAAATTAAGCCTAGCTTGCGCTATACTGACATAGGAAATCGCCACCTTCATCAGCCTTTGTTCATTTTTTGTTGTAGAGAAGGAAACAAATCCACCTACTCTTTCGCCAGCGATGGAATCAATTTTATTTTGAATAACGCCTTTCTTCCAGCCATTGAAAGAGCTGAAAGCTTTATCGAATTGGATCACAAAAAATACCTCCACTGGCTTGGGTCTTCTTCTGGTGGGAGCCATCACGGCGTAGCCTACGAGTTCTTTGTTGTTGCTTTTCTTTATGTAGCCGCTTTGGGTGTCAGAGGGGCCAAGCTCAACAGATAAATCGATTAAAATATGACTGGATTGAGATTCCGGGAAGGTGTATTTGTGGAACCCAACCCGTTTAGTTGAGGTCAGTTCTGCATCAATATTGTACTTCTCCAAATGCACTTTATGGTATCCGGGCTTAACAATCTCTTTTGCATGCTGATAGCGTGAACCATATATTTCTGGTCCCTGCGCGGGATTTACATTCCCTGTAAAAGGCAATACAGGTACGCCCGAAAGTTGCCAGCAATGTATGTGACTAAAAAACTTGACTGAATCACTATTGTACCGATACCCTGAACCCCAGTCTCCGGCATAGGCATTGTCAGGGCTTAAATTAACCATCCCAAATGGTCTAGTCGCCGAATTAAAAAAAAACCATCGTGAATTCGCAGCATCTAAAAGTGGATAGACCAATTCGACCGGTTCTTTGGATTTAGATTGGGTTTGGCCTACTGTTTTTTGAACCCCAAAAATGAAGGCAAATAGTACTAAAAAAAGCCCCGTTTTAAATCGAATAAATGAATGCATATCTGGTTAATTAGAACGCTATTTTTTTAGTTGGATCAATTCTCAGCCAAAGTAATCCACCACATATAACGACAACCCCAATGATGCGAACGGGAATATCCCAGCTGCCCGTTGCCGTTAAAATATAGCCAAAAGCAATAGACATAATGGTCGACCCTAATTGGCCGGCCATGCCCATAGCACCGGCAACTGCACCTGAATTTTGGCCCCCTATATCTGCAGATGTTGCCCAAGAAACAGGCAAAGTAAAGTCTTTAAAAGCCAAACCAAAAGCTAAAATAACTATCGAGATCATAGGGTCTACGATAAAAGTGGAACTTAGCATGCAACAGCCTGACATCACTAATCCAAACATTCCCACCGAACGTCGACCCCATTTCAAGCCCTTTTTACGTGCAATGAAATCGGATAAAAAGCCGCCACTGAAACAACCGATAGTTCCTAAAATAAAGGGCAAGGATGCCAGGAATGCGATGTGTGCATCATCTACCCCTTTGCCATTTTTTAAATATTTGGGCATCCAGGAAAGATAAAAATAGGCCCCATAAAGTAAGCAATGGTACATGCTCATTAATGCCCACACGTTAGGGGTTTTGATGATTTTCAAAAATACCTGCAGATTATTTTGAGGGATTTTTACTTCCCGACCTAATTCGATATGCGCTAATTCTTTTTCATCAATCCCGGGCATATCCTTAGGTTCATTTTGGAACCATAAACCCCAAAAAATGGCCCATAAAATACCAACTCCACCGAAAATATAAAAGACATAGCGCCATCCCCAGATAGACATGATGTAAATAGAGAGAAATGGGGCTAAGGCGGCACCGATGCGGCTAGCTATCCAAATAAACGACTGGGCTCGACCCGCTTCCTGCTTCGGAAACCACCTCGCCACAACGATTGTTGCGTTTGGATAAGCTCCGGCTTCCCCTAATCCGAATAAAAAACGGATAATAAATAACATGGTAAATGAATAGGAGAATCCCGTCAGAATGGTGAAAACTGACCAAGAAAGTACAATTCTAAATAGAACAGATTTAGGCCCCTTAAAATCTCCCCAAATTCCAACCGGTATCTCAAAAATTCCATAGGCAAACGCAAAAGATCCCATGATCCACCCAAACTCTTTTTCACTTAAATGAAGATCCTGTGTTATTTGACTTCCTGTAATCGAAATGGAAGTTCTATCTAAATAGGTAATGATAGAAAACAGGGCTAATACGAACAGTACCCAAAATCTTTTTTGCATTATTTGTATTTATTTAAGCAATTATACTATAAATTTTAGATAAAATACTGAAAATAAATGAAATCACTTTTCCTACTTCTATTAACTACTGTAAGTTGCATCGCACAAGATATCCACTTCAATTCCATTCTAGTCGACACGCACAATGACTGTTTGACGGCCTGTATCGAGAAAAAGGTGTCGCTTGATCAGGATTTGACGGGAATTAATCACTCGGATTTAGCCCGATTTAAGAAAGGCGGCGTGGATTACCAGCTGTTTTCAGTTTGGTGCGATGGGGAGAAGGCGAATCCATACGCGTGGGCCATGCGGGAGATGGATAGTTTGTATGCCGTGGCAGCGAGAAATCCGGATAAGGTGGTGATTGCCAAAACGTGGAAAGACATCCAGCGCGCCTTGAAAGAGCACAAATTAGTAGCGCAATTCGGGGTTGAAGGTGGCCACATGATTGATAGTGATTTACAGAAATTAGAGACCTTTTATAACCGCGGAGTGCGGTATATGACACTTACTTGGAACAATTCTCCGGGCTGGGCTAGTTCCCATGCAGATGAGAAGAATCCCGATTATAAGGGACATAAAGGCTTGACGGATTTTGGCAAAACGGTGGTGAAAAAAATGAACCAACTGGGCATGATTGTCGATGTATCACATGTGGGGGAAACGACGTTTTGGGATGTGATTAACACGACAACTAAACCGATTATCGCCTCTCACAGCAATGCATACAGCGTTTGTCCCGTTTCTAGAAACCTGAAAGACGATCAAATAATCGCGATCGGAAAGAACGGAGGAGTGATTCATTTAAACTTCTTTTCTGGTTTTGTGGATGTGGATTTCTTCAAAAAAGATGCGGCATTCCGTAAAAACCATGCCGCTGAAATCGATTCCTTAATCAAGTCAGGCATGCAAACAGAATATGCTTTCACTGCCATATCCGACAAATATCCACTTGAGAGCGATGCCATCAAACCTGATTTAGAACAATTAATGAAGCATTTTGATCACATCGTGAAACTAATTGGAGTGGATCACGTGGGTTTGGGCTCTGATTTCGATGGAATTAATTCTGCTCCGAAGCAACTGAAAACGGTGTTAGATTATCCGCTTTTCACTCAGGCATTGATTGCTCGAGGCTATTCAAACAAGGATATCAGTAAAGTTTTAGGGGGAAATTTCCTACGCGTCTACAAGGCAAACAACTAAGCTTATTTATGCCGAAACCAGCAATCAGTTCGGTCGTTTTCGTACCCTTTGAAAACCGTATTCACGGGAGCTCCGTGGTGTAAATTTTCGTTAAACCGAGTTCGCGCCAGGTAATTGAAGGCTCCCATGTCACCCGTATAAGCCGTTTTATTTTCGTGATTATAAGTTGAATGTAAGGCACATAATTGCTGTAAAAAGTCAAAAAAGACTGGGTATGCGCCGCCAAAAACGCCGCAATTTAACAGGGCCTCGGAAGCAAATCGTTTCTCATAGGCGGCATAATCTGAAATCCGCTCACGCAAATGCGCTGCATGTGCCAGCATCCACTCATTGTGTAAGGTTTTCGGCTCATCCCCGCAGAAAAGTGCATTTGGATTAGCAGTAAAAAGAGGGTTAATAAAAGGATTTTGGGCCAACGTCACATCTGAAACATCCGTGACAAATACCCCCTCAACCTGCGCAATGTTAGCTAGGTAATCGCGGTACACGAAATAGCGGTAGACGTTTGGATTGAATGCAGGATTATAGGTAATGCGCTCAAAAGAGATATACTCATTTGAATACATTGCACAGGTCTCTTCTGAAAAATTATTATGAAAAATAACGCCTTTCAAATTCGCGGCAGCCACCGATTCCGCCCATTCCCTCACGAGTTCATAGGAATCATCTGCTAAGGTCATATTCCGATTCACATCATACACTCCCGTAATTTGGCACGCTAAAACAAGGTGTTGCATGCTTAATTCTCGTTCAGAAGGAGTTCTTGCTTCAATAAGGCGCAAGTACTGTTCGGATTATTACGGTAGTAGATGTAGGATCTTTGGAACACCTTCTTCGTTTTAAATTCGATCTCAGCACGCTCAAAGAAGGCTGAATCTGCCGCAAAACCACCTTTGAAGTCAATACTTTTAAATACTTTTTGATGGCCAAATAAGGTCCCAAAAAGCACCGCATCATCCAAATGAATCGGTTTACTTAGGTCGTTTTTATCAGGAACATAATAATCTTCGATCGTATCCACCACCGTTTCAGCCGTAGAACAGATCAAATCGACATTTTCAATTTCCTTCAAACAAGTGCTCAAATGATAGGGTTTGTACTCATCATCACTATCTAAAATGGTGATAAATTCTCCCACACTATTCAATACACCTCGATTGATGGATTCCGCTTGTCCGCGATTGCGGTGCCGGATGTAAACGATTTTCTCCTCGTAAGCTTCAACATATTCTAACAAGGCTTTACGGTCATTTTCCGTGCTTCCATCATCAATGATGATCAACTCGAAATCCTGAAAATCTTGCTGTAAAACAGAATCAATGGCTCTTTTGGTTAATTGAAAGTCCGTATTGTAGACGGCCATCAACACCGATATTTTAACATTCTTAGGCATGACCTGCTTATAAGTTGCGCCAAAATAGGCTTTAACGGAGGCAAATGTAGTCAAATATTACTATGTTTAAGAAAAAAAACGATGAACAAACTATTACTAATTTTCCTGTCCATTTTTGCCCTTTCTTCCTGCTCGAAAAGTGGAGAAACGGTGTCCAACTACTTTACCTATCCCGATAGCCTAGAGGCAGCTGGGGTAAAAATGATTCCTATCACAACACCTGTTGGAAATTTCAAGGTGTGGACAAAGCGATTTGGTACTAATCCTAAAATCAAAATTCTATTATTACACGGTGGTCCAGCGATGACCCACGAATACATGGAATGTTTTGAGACTTTTTTCCAAAGAGAGGGCTTCGAATTCTATGAATACGATCAGCTGGGTTCGTATTACAGTGATCAACCAACAGATTCGACGCTTTGGAAAACGGAGCGATTCGTAGAAGAGGTGGAGCAGGTGCGCAAAGCCATCGGTGCTGATTCATCTAATTTTTACATTGTCGGAAATTCTTGGGGTGGCATTTTAGGCATGGAATATGCGCTGAAATACCAGAAGAATATGAAAGGACTTTTGGTCTCAAATATGGTGGCTAGTGCTCCAGAGTATGGAAAATATGCGGAGGAGGTTTTAGCGAAACAGATGGATCCTAAAGTCCTAGCGGAAGTTAGAGCAATCGAAGCAAAAAAGGATTTCAACAATCCGCGTTATATGGAATTATTGATTCCGAACTTTTACCATGAACATATTTGCCGCTTAAAAGAGTGGCCAGATGCCATCAATCGCTCCTTTAAACATGGAAATAGCTCCATTTATGTCCGAATGCAGGGGCCAAGTGAGTTTGGAATTAGTGGGCTTTTGGAAAAATGGGATATCAAAAACCGTTTAAAAGAACTGTATGTTCCTACGCTGATGATTGGTGCAAAATACGACACCATGGATCCGAAGGCGATGGAAGAACAAAGTAAATTAGTCCAAAAGGGTTCCTATTTATACTGTCCAAACGGTAGCCACTTAGCGATGTGGGATGACCAAAAAGTCTATATGAACGGTGTCATTTCGTTCATCAAGAAGGTGAATGGGGAATAATGATTTCTTTTTTCTAATCGAAGGCCGCCTCTGACGAGGCGGCCTTTTTTTATGACTTTCAGCAGGTTACGTGATTGTCATAGTCTGTTTGCCTTAATTAGTCTACCTTTCTCGCCATAGGTTTTTTCAACAAAGCAACCCTATTCGACAAATGGCCACTATCAAAAAAGAAGGTGTTTTACTAGAGAAAACGACACTAGGTTTTGAAAACTTAGGTGTTATGAATCCAGCAGTCATCAAAGCAGATGGAAAAATTCACCTCTTTTATCGGGCCGTCAGACAGGGGAACAATTCTACCATAGGATATGCGCGATTATCAGATCCCACCACAGTAGAATACCGGATGGACGTCCCCATTTTATTTCCACAATTTGATTACGAATCTCAAGGCTTAGAGGATCCTAGAATTTGCCAAATCGACGGCCTATTTTACCTCAGCTACACGGCATTCAATGGAATTTCAGCTTTAGGAGCCTTGGCCATTTCCAAGGACCTAATCGCTTTCAAAAAAGTGGGCATCATGGTCCCCATCATTAACTTCGAGGCATTCCGCATTTTGGCAGAATCTAGAAGCAAGATTAACGAAAAATATGTCCGCTATAATAACCCCTATACTCAATCAAGGGCGGCAAACGAAAAGGCGATTCTTTGGGATAAAAATGTCGTGTTTTTCCCGCGAAAAATAGGGGGCAAATTTCATTTCATCCACCGGGTTCGGCCAGACATACAGTTAGTTCGAGTGAATGAGCTAGGGGAATTGACGGAGGAGTTTTGGCAAAATTATTTTCTCCATCTAAATGACTGGATTATGATGACGGCCAAATATCCACACGAAGCTAGTTATATAGGCGGCGGTTGCCCACCCATTGAAACGGCAGAGGGATGGCTTTTAATATACCACGGAGTTCATGATACGATTCATGGCTACATTTATTCAGCTTGTGCGGCCTTATTTGATCTAGACAATCCTCTCATTGAAATAGGCCGACTAAAAATCCCCTTATTTTCCCCCGAAGAAGAGTACGAAAAAACAGGGTTTGTCAATAATGTTTGTTTCCCCACAGGAGCAATTGTACAAAATGACACCCTCTATATCTATTACGGTGCAGCAGATGAACGTATTGCCTGCGCATCACTCAGCTTAAGTTCATTATTAACTGACTTAAAAACAACCTAATCACATGACAGCCTTACCAGAAATACTCTTTATTTCCACCTCTCCGCCTCGAGAATGCGGCATAGCAACTTATACCTATGATTTAATTCAAGCCATCAGTTCTACCTATCAGGACAGTTTTGAAATTCAAATTTGTGCAGTCGAAAATTCAGACCAAAAACACAACTACCCTACTGATTCTCACTATCTGTTAGTCGCCGATGACGCCAATTCCTATATAGCTTTATCTCAACAACTTAATGCAGATAAAAATATAAAACTAGTGGTGCTTCAGCACGAATTTGGCTTATTTGAATCACACAAAACCCATCTAGAAGCATTATTGAATTCCATTGACCAGCCAATTATAATTGCGTTCCATACGGTTTTACCAAGACCCAATGAGGTTCATAAAAATCTAGTCAAAAATTACGCAAAACAAGCTACTTCAATGGTTGTCATGACTCATTCTTCGGCAGAAATTTTGCAGAGAGATTATGAACTTCCTGCTGAAAAAATAACCGTTATTCCTCATGGCACACATCTTTTAGAACATACAAACAAAGAAGTGTTGAAAAGGGAATTTCATTTAGAAGGGAGGACCGTATTATCCACCTTTGGCTTTATAGGAACCAGTAAAAGCATAGAGACCACTTTGCAAGCTTTGCCTGCGATCATCCGAAAAATCCCATCTGTCATTTTCCTTATCATAGGAAAAACCCATCCTAACACAGTGGCAAAAGACGGTGAAACCTATCGACATTATTTAGAGGAATTGATTCTACAACTTGGTCTTCAGGAACATGTGAGATGGATTAATTATTTCCTACCCACGCCAGAATTACTTGAATACCTAACCCTAACTGACATCTATCTTTTTACCTCGAATGACCCTAATCAAGCAGTAAGTGGCACTTTTTCTTATGCTATCAGCAGTGGATGTCCGGTTATTTCCACTCGTATTCCACACGTGGAGGAGGTTTTAACTACCGACATGGGAGTGATAATTGACTTTAATCAACCACGACAATTAGCCGAAGCTGCCATTCAATTACTGAAAAATAAACCCTTAAGAACCCAAATGCGCATCAATTCGCTTCAAAGTATGGCGCATTCCGCTTGGGAAAATTCAGCTATTCTTCATGTGAATTTATTCCAAAAAATGACGGGATCTATTTTTCAATTTAAGTTTAGAAATCCATCCATTAACCTATTGCATATGGAACGGTTGACCACTGCTTTCGGAATGCTTCAATTTTCTCATATCAATGAACCAGATCCATTATCGGGTTATACCATCGATGATAATGCCAGGGCGCTGATAGCCATGTGCGAGCAATATGCTGCATCTGAAAGTAAAAATGACCTGGCTTTGGTTCGTATTTACCTAGACTTTATTCAATTCTGTCAGCAACCTAGCGGCACCTTCCTAAACTATGTTTCTTATAATCGACAGTTTACTACTCAAAACGAAGAGGTAAATCTAGAAGATTCCATAGGTCGCACTTTATGGGCTTTAGGTTTTGTCCTTTCTAAAAAAGATTCCTTACCTAAATCTATTGTTTCTCAAGCAGACATGATTTTTAATAAGACCATTTTATGCATTGAGGATATACATTCTACTCGAGCTATGGCCTTCCTCATTAAAGGACTTTACTATGCTAATAAACCTGAAAATCTTCCATTAATTGATTTATTTGCCAAACGTTTAGCGGCTATGTATGCACACGAAGCAGCCGAAAATTGGGAATGGTTCGAACATTCGTTGACCTATGCTAATAGTTTATTACCAGAGGCCATGTTATTAGCAGGAATTGCGAGCGGCGAAATACGCTATCAACAAATTGCTCTTCAATCCTTTGAATTTTTATTAAAACATATCTTCGACTCCCAAGGTATTCATGTGATTTCAAATGAATACTGGAGCGAAAACGATAAAAAACCATACCAAGCTCACACGAAAGCCCTTTCTCAGGTTGGTGGCGAGCAGGCAATCGATGTTAGTTATACTATATTAGCTTTGCATGCTTTCTATCAGGTGTATTTAGATGAAAATTATGCTAAAAAAATGCAATTAGCGTTCGATTGGTTCTTAGGACGCAATCACCTACAGCAAATTATGTACAATCCCTGCACAGGAGGTTGCTATGATGGATTAGAACGCGAAAATGTAAACTTAAACCAAGGGGCTGAATCGACCATCAGCTATTTATTAGCTCGACAAACAATGGAAAAAATTAAGCAGAATTCACTCAAGATTATTATGAGCCACTAAGGATAGATATTCTAAAACAATTTTTCTATTTTGGAGAAATAAACCTCAACCCTATGAAACTAATTGTCTTACTCTTAGGCCTTTCGACTTTAGTAAACGCTCAAAATTTATTAAAAGACGCAATCCCTTTTCGCCTAGGTGCTTCTGTTAATCCCAGATTAATTGCGGAAAACGAAGCCTATAGAAATATCGCAAACCAGGAATTCACGAGCATGACAGCGGAAAATCACATGAAAATGATGCTGATTCATCCAGCGGCGGATCGTTTTGATTTCTCTAAAGGCGATGAGATTGTTGCTTTCGCAGCTTCATCGGGTAAGCGAATGCATGGACATACCTTGGTTTGGCATAATCAAGTTCCGCAGTGGATGAAGGATTTTCAAGGCGACCAAAAAGCCTGGGAAGATATGTTAAAAAACCATATTCAAACGGTCGTTACGCATTATAAAGGCAAGGTTTCAGGCTGGGATGTAGTGAATGAATCCTTTTTAGACGACGGTAGTTTGCGTCCTTCCCTTTGGGCTGATCACATACCCGATTATATCGCTAAAAGCTTCCAATGGGCCCACGAAGCGGATCCTAATGCCACCTTATTTTACAACGATTACGGCCAAGATGGTAAACCCAAAAAGATGAAGGCCATCCTTGACCTTGTTGCTGACCTAAAGAAGCGTAAAATTCCCCTTCACGGATTAGGCTTGCAGATGCACATCAATGTGGATTCGAAGCGTGCAGAAATTCAAGACGTAATTTCTAAATCTGTACAAACAGGACTTGCCATTCATTTTTCGGAGTTAGACATCGCAGTTAATCCAAAAAACAATCCGGATTATAGCTATGAAGCAAGTGCTCAGAATGAACTTTTCGCCCTCATTTTCAAGGCATATCGTGCTATTCCGGCTAAGCAACAATATGGCATTACGTTTTGGAACGTGTCAGATAAAGATTCCTGGTTGCGTGGCTATTTCAAGCGACCGAAAGAATATCCCCTCCTTTTTGATGATTCGTATGCCAAAAAACCCGGCTACACCAGCCTTATAAATGCTTTAAAAACGCCAAACTAAGCGGAACCTGAACGCGAGAATTCGAATTCTCATCTTCTAAATAATAATACTTGATGCTGCTTTTGCGAGCTTGCTTTAGAACTGCTTCTACGGCAATTTGGCCTGAACCTAATGGCACATCATTTTCAGAGGAAGTCTTCACATCAAGGCCTACAGGAATTCCTTTCTTCAAATCTTTCACGTGCATTAACCTGAAACGATTCGGGTATTTCTTCAGGTAGGCGAGCGGATCCTGACCAAATTGATGCACCCAAAGGATGTCTAATTCGAAGGAAACATAATCTGGATTCGTATGTTGGATCAAATAGTCATACAATGTTTCATTCTGATAGGGCGTAAAATCATAGCCATGGTTATGGTAGCTGAATTCAATCCCATTTTCCTTTAGTTTTTGGCCTACCCTATTGAAATCCTTCACCGCGACATCTGCCTGCTCAACGGTAAATTCTCCTTTGTGCGGAATCATTCCCACCCGCACAAACTCAGCACCTAGGATTTTTGCATTCTGAATCACCTCATCCGTTTTATTCGTCAAAGCATCGTAATAAACACCATAACTCGTACAAACCAACCCGCGAGCATCTAACAAGGCCCTCATTTCAGTGGCCGTTTTACCAAAGAGGTTTGAAAATTCGATATTCCGAATTCCCATCTCTTTAATATAGTCCAAAGTCCCAGGAACATCCTTACTAAAATCATTTCTAAACGTAAATGAAACAACTCCAGGAGTCTCTTTCAATATTTTGCTGAATCTATGCTGGGCGAAAATGGCCTGCGAAAGTAGTAGGAAGAGTAGTAAACTACATTTTTTCATATTTTACATAGGTTTATATCTCTAAATCTAGTAAAATACATTGGATTAAAAATAGGTAACAAATGAAAAATAACATGAAATGGATCCTTCAGGCATCCTTAGGATTAATTCTGACAGGCAGTGGACTTTCCCTTGCCATCGATGCCGGGATTACCAAATTTCAAGGTGGTGACTGGTTCTTTTATGGAACAGGAGCTCTGATCATTTTCAATGCAGGGCTATGTCTGGTAATTGATGCAGCGCGTTTTAAATAAAATAAACAAAATTCAATAATTCTAGTTTAATTAGTACAATTTTTTGTTTCAATAATCATATTGATGCCTACACATATATACGATATTGCGATTATAGGTGCAGGTGCATCCGGTTTACAGCTTTTGTATGAACTCATACAAGCGGATCCGCAGCAAAAAATCCTGATCTTAGATTCTGGAGATCGATCAGCAAAGAGTTGGTGTTTTTGGGAAGATAAAGACGCAACTTGTTTCCCCTTTTTAGTGGAAAAGTCCTGGCATTCTATGACCTATAGGTCAAGTGAAGGAGAAACCTTAAAATCACCCATCCATCCTCTTCAATATAATTACATCTCCTCTGATCGGTTTTTTGCTTATTTTTTCGATGAGTTCATTCCGGCGAAACCGAATATTACGCTTGTAAATTGCAAGGCTAATAAAATACAAGAGGGTGGTGAGTTGCATTCCGTAATTTGTGAAGACAATTCCACCTATTACGCTAAAAGAGTGGCCGATTCTAGACCCCAGAAATCGGAAAAACCTGATGTCATTTACCAACATTTTAGTGGAAAATTCATTGAGTTCGAAGAGCCTATTTTAGACGAATCATCGATGACCTTAATGGATTTCAGCTTACCTGTTTCTACTTCAGAGATGGCTGTATTTCATTATATATTGCCGTTTAGTAAAACAAAAGCATTAATAGAAACCACCGTTTTCACGCAATTAGCCTATGACAGGGAGGCTTATGAACGTATTTGGCAAGACTATATCCAAACCCACTATAGTACGCATAAATTCAAAATTCTATCTAATGAGATGGGGACTATCCCCATGGGAGGCGTGACACAAAAAAGAGACGGTAGTGTTTTCAATATAGGTACCTCAGGCGGAAATATGAAAGCCTCTACGGGCTATGCATTCACTAGGATGCATGAGGATGCCAAACAGAGAGCCCAAAACCTTTCAAGAAAGACTCCCAACAGATTTCGTTTTTATGATAAGATGTTACTAAAAATCATGAAAAATGAAATGAACAAAATTCCGGAAGTGATGGATAGGCTATTTAGCAAAGTTCAAACTCCACAAATTCTTCAATTTTTAGATGATAAAAGTTCCCTAGCGGATGATATAAAATTGCTTTCTAAATTAGATATTCCCCTTTTTGTTAAACATCTGTTAAGATGAAAAACTATATCGGAGCCTTCGTCACCTTACTTTATTTAGTTGCCTACTTACTTCTAGGGCCATGGTCGAGCTCCATAGATTTATATATATGTGGCTTTTTGCTGCTTGCCATCGGAATTCCACACGGAGCAGGAGATCATTTAATTGCCGCGAAAATCGCCCAACGAGAAAATCTCACTTTTCATTTGCGGCCATTTATAGTGTATTACCTAGGCATCATGCTAGTCTATGCGGCGCTCTGGTTCGTCTCTCCCCTCATTTCCTTTATCATTTTCATTGCCATTAGTGTATTTCATTTTGGGGATATGGAAGATGTGCATCCAGTTGAACCTGCAAAAACCTGGGTTAATCTTGCTAAGACTATTTGCCTCGGCACCGGAATTTTGTCATTTATACTAATAAGTCATTGGCCGGAAGCCTACCGTATAATCACCGATATGCACGTGAATTTACCAGCTAAGTTGCCCGAATTTTCGATGTTAAGTAGCCTACTATTTTTACTTTTAGGGTTCCAAAAGAAAAATTTTCATTCTTTTTTCAATACTTTTTTTGCTTTAGTTATCGGTTATTTTCTGCCACTTATTCCTGCATTTATCTGTTACTTTTCGTGCTGCCACGCCATCACCAGTTTTGAAGGAATGCGAAAGCACTTAGAAATGCGGATATTAGAATTGTACAAAAAACTCATCCCATTCTCTTTAGGGGCATTTTTGCTAGGTATATTATATATAAAATTGGTTTCCAATGACTTACAATTGTACCCCATTTTCATTTTTCTTTCCCTACTGACCCTACCTCATTTTTTACTTATGCATAAATTAATAAAACGCCCAATTTGAACATTTTGCACAATTTTTATTTTTTTTTAAATTTTTTTTACAATATTTGAAACAATTGCCGACATCACAAGTTTAAACAGTATCATTTATTTTAAATCATTAAAACCTTTAACATTTATGGAAACATTAAACATTTTATTGAACGGTACATTAGCTGCCGGAGATTACATCGGCTTCACCTTCTTTACAGGGTACATGTCGATGCTTGCTGCTTCGATCTTCTTCATCGTAGAGAGAGGTACAGTAAACGACAAGTGGAAAACATCTTTATTGATTTCTGCTTTGATTACCTTTATTGCGGCAGTGCATTATTTCTACATGCGCGGTGTATGGTTAGACACAGGTCAATCACCTACACAATTCCGTTACATTGACTGGACTTTAACTGTGCCATTAATGTGTATCGAGTACTTCTTGATCTTAAAGCCAGCAGGTGCTAAGTCAGGTATGTTAACTCGTTTAATCTTCGGTTCTGTTGTTATGTTAGTAGCAGGATATATCGGAGAGGCAGTAGTTCCTGCACAAAACGTAATGTGGGGTATCATCTCTACGTTAGGTTGGGCTATCATCATCTATGAAATTTACATGGGTGAGGCTTCTAAGTTAGCAGCAGCTTCTACAAACGAAGATGTAAAAACTGGTTTCAAAGTTATGCGTTGGTTCACATTAGTAGGTTGGGCAATCTATCCAGTCGGCTACATGATGTTACCTGGTAACTTATTATCTGGAATGGCTGGTAACATTGACTTAGCTTATAACATTGCTGATGCAGTGAACAAAATTGGTTTTGGCCTAGTTGTTTGGAACATCGCAAAAGGAGCTACAGCTTCAGAGAAGTAATATATTATTTCCAAAGGAAGGGGATGGTCATCGATCATCCCCTTTTTTTATGCCTAAAATTTAGCTAGCTTAGTACGATTTAAACCTACACTATGCTATCCCCAAAGAGAGTCTCCGATTCAGAGACCACCATTACCGAATTAATGATTCCCGCCTTCGCTAATTTTAGC
The DNA here is from genome assembly GCA_947450865.1 of Cytophagaceae bacterium. Taxonomy (GTDB): domain Bacteria; phylum Bacteroidota; class Bacteroidia; order Cytophagales; family Spirosomataceae; genus Aquirufa. The sequence goes on along the minus strand of CANFWR010000021.1, from coordinate 4,408 downwards.
GGTAAAATACACGGTGGCACATTACTCTCTTTGATGGACAAAGTGGCTTATGTGTGCGCAGCGAAACACAGTGGCAATTACTGCGTGACTGTGGCCGTTGAAGGGGTTGAATTCTTTAATCCGGTGGAAGTAGGAGATCTAGTCTCCATCAAAGCATCCGTTAATTATGTGGGCAGAACCACCATGATCATCGGAATGCGAATCGAATCCTTAAAGCCCAAAACCGGTGTAGTTACTCACACCAATTCTTGCTACTTTACCATGGCGGCTAAGAATGACGACGGTGAATTAACCGAAGTGCCTGGCCTAATTTTAGAAGATGAAACGCAAACGCGTCGCTTCGCTGAGGGCAAATTACTTCGAAAACTTTCGCTTGAAAAGCGTGAATTATTAAAATCTGACCTTAAAAACATATATTCTGGCGACATCTTCAAAATGTGCGATGGCGAGAAATGTGAAATAACTTATTAAGTATGAAAAAGATCCTATGCTTACTCTGCTTTGCGCTGAATCTTGCTGCCCAAGATGTCATTATTAAAACATCAAAAGGATCCATAGCAGGTGTCTTTAACCCTTCAACAAAGGTGGAAAAATTTCTAGGCATTCCTTTCGCGAAACCGCCTGTGGGAGATTTACGTTGGAAAGCACCTGCTCCTGTGGAATATTGGACAGGCATTAAGGCAGCTAAAGCCTTTGGTCCTAGCCCAATGCAAGCGAAGCCTGCCCCATTTGCTTTTTGGTCTTCCGAATTCCTTATTCCTGAATCCCCTATCAGTGAAGATTGCTTGTATTTAAACGTGTGGGCACCTCGATCGAATAAAGGCAAAAAGGCCGTTTTAGTCTACATCTATGGAGGCGGCTTTCGCAGCGGTGGTGCCGCTTGCCCTATTTATGATGGGGAAAATATGGCACAGAAAGACATCATTTTCGTTAGTATTAACTACCGGGTGGGTATTTTTGGATTTTTAGCTCACCCCGAATTAAGTGCAGAAGCTCCTTATGGGGCGTCTGGAAATTATGCTCTATTAGATATGATAGCGGGATTAAAATGGGTGAAGGAGAACATTGCTTTGTTCGGAGGAGATCCTAATCAGGTAACCATTGCAGGACAATCCGCTGGTGCCTTTGCGGTAAACTTCTTGTGCGCATCTCCTTTAGCGAAAGGTCTGTTTCAAGGGGCAATCGCAGAAAGTGGTGCTAGCATGCTACCGAGTCCTTTGAGACCGGCGATCACAAAAACCCAAGCGGAGAATAATGGTCTTGAGTGGGCGACTAAGTTAGGTGCTAAGTCACTAGCAGAATTGCGCGCCATGTCCGCAGAAGCTATTCAAAAAGCAGGTGGAAATGCCTCCCCTTATTCAGATGGCTACGTTTTACCAGTAGCGATGCCAGATATTTATGCCAAAGGTCTTCAAAATGATGTCCCGATTTTAGTCGGTTGGAATTCGGAAGATCGATTGAGCTCAAAAGCGGCAGAACCAGAGGTATTCAAGGCGACGCTTGACAAGCGTTTTGGGTCTCGTGGGGCTGAAGTTTTAGCTGCCTATGGGCCTAATGGATCCTTGGATTTAGGTCGTGACGAGAGTTTTGGGGTGCAAGTGCATACCTGGGCAAAGACGCAGAACCTTCGCGGAAAGGCTCCGGTCTATGTATATAACTTCAATAGAGCGGTGCCAGGTTATGATGAATCCACTCGTTTTGGCGCTTTTCATACCGGAGAGGTTCCTTATGCCTATGCTAATTTGCATACGGTTAATCGCCCATTTGAACCAGTAGATAAAGTTTTAAGCCAAAAAATGTCATCCTACTGGGTCAATTTTACGAAGACGGGGAATCCGAATGGAGCGGGTTTAGAGGTTTGGCCTACGTTTAATTCCACAGATCAAAAAGTTCAAATCCTAGATAAGGTCATCGAGACAAAAGAATTACCCACGCGTAAAGCATTAGAATTACTTGAAAATATAAACTAAACCTATTACCTATGAAAAAGTACACCTTTTTAACCCTGCTGTTTGCCTTAGTGGCCTTCAGCAGCTATGCAAAACCCACAGGCACTTATAAAATCGTCGTCGAAGGCTTCGACTGGGGTGCGGGAGTGAACAAAGTCATTCTAGCATTGAATGATACAACTTCTAAAGTGAATGCAGCAGAATATACCGTTTATGCCAGCCGAAAATTAAGCACGGGTCCTATCGCAGACCAAGATACTAAACGCGAAATTGTCACCGCTTACGTTTCGGATGAAAATGGCGCGCGTGTTCGTACCGGCAAAAATATCACCCTTGTTTTAGCAGTAGGACCTCAACTGCCTATAAGCTCCCCTTTTCAATACCTACGAAGCAAAGGGAATGTGTGGGTGGATTATTCCTTAACCATCGTGCAGCCTAAAACAGGGCAAGTTTGGGATACCTCAACTGGCAAAATCATGCCATTGATTGATCAATTTGACTTAACTGGCAAATACGTTTTCAACGATAAATTAACAATGTCCTACGCGACTTTTACTCCCAAAGTGAAGAAGGACAAAGCACCTTTAATCATCTGGCTTCACGGCGGTGGCGAAGGTGGGACGGATCCAACTGTCCCTTTGTTAGGCAACAAAGCCGCAAACTATGCCGCAGAGGGCATCCAATCGATTTTCGAAGGAGCATACGTATTATCTCCGCAATGCCCAGGCGCTTGGATGCACAACGCACAAGGAGTGGGAACACAAGGAAAAGATAACGACATTTACAACGAAGGATTAATGGCCTTAATAAAGGATTATGTCAAAGCAAATCCAGGCATCGACCCTAGCCGCATTTATGTGGGAGGTTGCTCGAATGGAGGCTATATGGCCTTGAAATTGATCTTTTTGAATCCGGATTATTTCGCGGCGGGCTACATTAGTGCTTTGGCCTATAAATCAGAATACATGCCTGATAGCGATATTCAGAAGATTAAAAACGTACCTATTTGGTTTGTACACTCCAAAGACGACAGAACCACCATCCCTGACATTACAGTGGTACCTGTGTTCGATCGTTTACGCAAGGCGGGTGCTAAAAATGTACACTTCACCTATTACGATCATGTAAACGACATCACTAATTTCTATGGCGGAAAAGGCTTCGAATACAACGGCCACTGGTCATGGGTTTACCTACACGAAAACCTTCCTAGAACGGATTTAGACGGATCACCCGTTCGAGTGAATGGCAAGCCGGTTACCATCATGGAATGGATGGCGGCGCAGAAAAAAGGAAAATAATTAAAAAGGACAGCTTTACGTTAATACCTCTCATAAATTCAAAACAATGAAATTCACTAAACTATTCCTCCTCCTAATTAGCCTCCTTTTCGTAGGCGAAATCAGTGCACAAGCACCCAAAATCGTGGCGGGCATCAATGTCGACCGCGTTAAACGATTAGAAAAATTTGTTCAGACCGAGATGGATAAGGGAAACATTCCCGGTGCCGTTACGATGATTATTCACAATGGCCAGGTGGTTCACCAGGGAGCTTTGGGATACAAAAACGTGGCCACAAAAACACCCATGACGACGGACGATTTATTCTATATTCAGTCCATGACGAAGCCCATCATCTCCACGGCATTCATGATGTTGTATGAAGAAGGGTATTTTAAATTGAATGACCCTGTTTCGAAATACTTGCCCGAGTTTAAAAATTTACGTGTCGCGCGAAGCATCTATGATGACGCTAACGCACCTACCGATTCATTAAAGTCGCAAATCACGATCACCCAATTATTAAGTCACAGCGGGGGATTAACGCACGGGTTAGACCAAAACCCCGTTCAGATTAGATTCAGAAATGGCTATTTCAAACCAGGGACAAAAACGATTCAGGAGCGCGTCGAGAATTTGACAAAATTCCCCTTATTAGCTCAACCCGGAACGGAGTGGAATTATAGCGCTGGACCTGATGTGCTATGCGTGTTGATTGAAAAGTTCTCTGGAATGAGTGTGAATGAGTTTTTGAAGTCTCGCTTATTTGAACCGTTGGAGATGAAACATACGGGGTATAATGTGCCTAAAGAGGAACAATCTAAAATTGTAGCCTTGCACACAAAGGGTAAAAATGGAACGATTTCTGTGGCTGCGAATCAGCCTCCTTTTGAAAATGTAACGGTTTGGAGCGGCGTGAATGGCTTGTTTTCGACGGCTGCAGATTATGCTACTTTCTGCCAAATGATGCTGGCCGGCGGAACCTATAAAGGGAAACAATACTTAAGCCGCAAGACAGTGGAGTTGATGACTTCGAATCATACCGGGGACTTATTCCCAACTCCAGGAACTGAATGGGGCCTAGGCTTCGCCGTAGTTACTGATGGCCCAGCGACTAAAACGCCTGCCTCTAAAGGATTATTCTATTGGGGAGGAGCGAACAACACCCATTTCTTTAT
>CANFWR010000020.1 GCA_947450865.1 Cytophagaceae bacterium | reverse complement strand
TGAACCCAATCCAAATGCAACAAATCACGTGAAAAATCACCACACTGGTAATTTTTGTTGTCACCCATCGCGTAGAGATTCCCTGAGTTACTCAATACGTAATAAGTATTGTAGGAACTTCCCCCGATGATTCCTCCCGTCACACCCATCATCTTGATTCCTTTGGTTTTCACATCCGCGGGTAAGGTCATCTCCGTCGCATAGGAACGGTATGCTGCTCCAGTACCATCCCCTAAAAAGGTAGTATTCCCCCAGGTGTATAATTTGCCGTCATTCGTTTCTGCTATAAGTGCGTTGTAATTTGCGCTAGCGGCTTGTCCACGGACGTTTTTGACATCTGATAAATAGGTGGTCGCATTGATTTTCACGCGTTGCCAAGTATTCATACCTGTGGTTCCAGGCGCAGCCCCTTGGCCATCTAATGCTCCTGACATGTAGCCTAACACATATACGTCACCGGATTTACTCAATAAAAGCAAGGTGCGGTAAACGGCAAAAAGCATTTTTACATCAGCCGGTTCTAAGCCAGCCGGCAGCCCGATGGAAGAGGAACCCACGGGCGGAGTAATTTGGGCAACGCCGGCAGAAGCCGTCAAAGTAGGACTAAAAAGTGAACCGACAGCGCCCCAGGCATATAAGCCCGTCGAGGTTAATACAACAGCTTGATCGATGGAGGTTCCAGAAGAGGATCCTCCAATTCCCGCCTTATAAATCGTCCCAGAAATACCTGAATAATTCGAGCTGTTAATTTCCAAAGGAGTTAATTGCCCTGTCAAACCCGAAGGAGCCATATTCGCACCCCAGATGGAGTATTCCCCCGTACTCTTAATGGCTACCGAAGCGTGGTAGCCGCTAATGAGTTTATCGTAAGGATCGTTTACGTTGCATTGGGCTGTGACGTCGAATGCGGCACAAAAAAATAGGATCATCCAGCCCCATACCCTAAAGTAATAGATTGTGCTAGATGATCCCATTTATAAATTTCAATTTGTTTAGAGCTTAAATATAGCCTTAAAATATTGAAATTTATTATTTGATGATTCTAATTTCGATGCGACGGTTAAGGGCCATACCCGCTTTCGTTTTGTTTGAAGCTACTGGCTTGTCTTCTCCGTAGGCATTTACTTTAAGGCGAGAAGCCGCGACTCCATTTTTCACTAGGAATTTAGCTGCTCCTTGCGCTCTAAAGCGAGACGCTTTTACATTATTTTTAGATGTACCGTACGTATCAGAGTGACCATCAATACGTACATTTATATCTGGACGTGCCATCAATGCAGAAGCAACCACTTTCAATTTAGCCTCTGATTCCGATGTTAACTCCCACTTATTATTCATGTACAAAATAGTCGTTTCCGCCATCGCTTCTTGATCTGCCTTCAATTGTGCTGCAGCCTTCGCTTCTGCCTCCGCTTTTGCAATAGCGTCTGCTTTTGCTTTCGCTTCTGCGTCAGCTTTTGCGATAGCCTCTGCTTTTTCTTTTGCATCTGCCGCTGCTTTTTTATCTGCTGCGATTTTAGCTAAGCGATCTTGTTCCGCTGCCTCCGCTGCTGCTTTCGTTGCTGCTTCTTCGCGTGCTTTTGCCGCTGCAATAGCCGCTTCTTCGTCCGCTTTCTTCTTCGCTGCTTTCCAACCGAAATGGTACACTAAACCGAAAGAAGTACTGTTATTAGACCCTCTCACCGATGCAATTTTAACTCCTGCTTCCGTTGATTGCGCCATCGGGATTGCTAAATTCGATTGTGCTATCAAAGAGAAATCTCTCGATAATTTAATGTCAATTCCTAGCCCGCCTAAAGCGTTAAGCTCGTAGGCATTTCCTGTAAAACCTACGTCACGGCGTGCGATAGCATCAGCTCCTATTTGGAAGAAGGGATTTAAAACGGAAGTCTTTTTACGTGGGATGAAGAAGTAACGCATATTAGCCCCTGCCGTGATGAACTTATTGTTCCAAATACCCGGACTAAAGAAGTCCCCTTGAAATCCAGCTAAGGAAGTATAAACGATATCCATGCTCGCGGATTTGCGCTTCGAAAACTGCAAGCCTAAATTCGTGAAGGAATTAAATTCATCTTTAGCCGTTAAGCGATTATTCGTCCATAAGTCTGTAGGACCGCCTATGATGACTAACGATTTGTCGTTTTCTTGTGCTGCGACTGTTCCGCTTAGGAACAATAAACCTAGTAGTAATTTTTTCATATTCATTATTTACAATTCTGTGCAATGGCCGCAGCTGCATCCGGATACCCTTTTGCTTGTGATCTTGCGAAACTGGCGCAGGCCTCTGCTTTCTTACCTATAGATAGCTGAGACATGCCTGCAAAGTACGCTGATTTTCCGGTATTATTTCCTGAGTGTTGTTCGGATTTGGCAAAATAGAACAAACTTTCAGCGAATCTTCGACCCGCATAATAGCAAATTCCCACGTTTTCTAGGTGGGAGAAATTACCCGGATCAAGTACAGATAGCTCTTTGTAGATGGCTGCTGCTTGCCCATATTTTCCTTTCACGAAGAGCGCATTTCCTTTTGCCGTCAGGCCTTGTAAATCTCGGTTGCCTCCGCGCAACATGTTTTTGGTCGGATTCAAAATCGCCGTATCCGCCGGGAATTTCTTCAAGGTCTTTTCTAATTGTGCTAACAAGTTTTTGTCCGCCCCTTGCTTCACTTCGAACATCCCTAACAGGTATTGATTCCAGGTTAAGGCGTTGTCGTTGTGTACGTCCAAAGAAACCTGCAACGCCCGCTTAATCTCGTTCGTATCCTTGAGTTTCGCAGACGTGAAAATCATATTCTTGTAGTAACTAGACGCGCGAGGCCAGGCATCAAAGGCACGTTTGGCATAGAAATGTGCCGAATCCATTTTGTTCAAAGACGCATAAATGGAGGTGCGCAAGAAGTCGTTATAATGCAAGAAAGGATTGTCGTTTTCACTCTCCTTCAATACGCGCAACGCGTCGTCAAAACGTTTATCGCGGATATAATAGCGAGATAACATCGCTTTCATAGGTAAGGTGGACGAAGAAAGGTTCGGAATATCCGGTAGTTTTTCGACTTCGATGGTGGCCATTTTCGGATCTGCGTTTACTTCGCCCATCACGAATTTTTGGATCTTCAAAGACTCAAACGTTTCGTTCGCGATGTAGATCGCCGGGATTAAAAGAGCAGCTCCCGCAATGAGGTAGACAAAGGGCAAGGCGCGTAAGTTGCGGGAGGTTTTGTCCAAAGGAATCAACACCAAAGCCGCCGCCAGCGACAGCATCGTCTGCATGGCTGTTCGCTCCGCTGGAAAGTTCAAAAGCGCATCCACGCCGTAGCAGGTTACGGCTAAAAAAGCGATGATAACCATCAGTTCGTCGCCCTGTTTTTGGGCTAAAAAATGAATCGTATAATAGAGCAAAAGCAGGAACAATCCTGCGAAACAAAGACCTCCTATTAAACCTAAATCCGCGAACATCTCGATGAAATCATTGTGCGCATGGTAAGGCACAAATAACTCATTCGCTAGCTCCCGCTCATAAGGAATCGAGGCTAATTTCCAGTTGCCATAACCGGCACCTAGGATGGGATTATGTAGTGCATAATCTGCTGCGGTTCCCCATAAGTGAATACGGGAATTTTGTTCGCTAGCGATTGTGATGTCTCCGATACGCTTCGTGACTGTGCCATATCCCGTCTCAGTATCTTGCCCAGCCACCGCGAGTTTCAAACGCATATTTGAGGCGAAAATCGCTAATACTGCTGGTAATAAAACAAACAATAACGCCGGTTTTAGTGCTGATTTTTTCTTCCAAATAAGTCCGGTGAAAAACAACACTATGATCAAAGCAAAGCCCACATAGGTGGAACGCGTGTTCATTAAAAACAGGCCGAAGGTGCCTAAGAATAAGGCGAAGATGCCTGCAATTTTGCCTAGCCATTTGGCAGACATAATCACATACATCGCAAACGGAATCAATATCAAAAGCGTCGCCGCCGTCACGTTCTTATTTCCGTGGTATTTATTCAAACCAAGGATGGCTGCGTCTAAATCCATCGTGCGCAAATTCGCGCTGAAACCCTTGATCACATAGATGGCATCGAAGAACAAAAAGGCCGTTATCGCATACGCAATCCCAGTAAAAAGAAACGTGCGGTCTTGGTTATAATACAGAATCGAGAGATTCAAAAAAACGAAATAGGTAGTGATCAATCGGGCCAAAGTCACCAGCGTCTCCGTGGGATTGATCGCATACACATACGACCCAATTGCCCAAAAAACCAACAGCGAAAACACCCAGGTAAACTTGTAAGAAAGTACCTGTTTTATCGCATCTTCGTAGACTTTATAGCGTAGACCGATGAAGGCCAAAATCCCAAAATTCAAGCTGCTCGAATACAACCACTGCGCACCCATCACATCGGATCCACCCATGTCCGGGATGAAGTAGACGGCCAGGTAGAGGACGCTGGCTATGATGGCGATGAAGGAGGAGAGGGTGGGTTTCATGGGGTAAATTTAAGAAATAATTAAAGTGCCTTAAAACGGAAAATCATTTTCATGCCAAATGTACCATCAGACATAGCATAATTTGATGGCCCATGCATAAGCCAAGTATTATTCCCCCAGTTATTGTTCATAATTCTGAACTGTGTGGCATTATAAGGTATCGCTTCACTTGAACTATGAAAACCACTTACGATCAAATCGCCAAAAGAACTCGCAATTCTATTCTTCATCGCGTTATATCCACTAGCACCTGTATAAGCGATTAGACCTGGAGATGTAAAATCAAACTGCAAGCCACCGGGTAACGTAAATAAATAATCCCCACTACCGATTGTACCCGCACTTGTAAAAAGAATATTATACTCTACTTCATATTCTTTACCACCCACATTTCTGTACCGGACATAGTCTATACTAGTCGTTCCTTTAGTAGGTGCCGTTATGGTAGCCCCTATTGTTATTGGTACTGAGCTGGACCACCCATCAGGATCCATTCTAGTCCAAATAGTTCCGTTAAAATAATAATATCCAGGAGTTACAGCATCTCCGCCTGTACCAGCTGAGGCTGTGTTATAAACAATTAATCCGTTTGTGGGCGAGGCTATTGGGGAAGCAGTTCCACTCTTTGCGGTTAAAGCCACGCGGGGTGGTAACAAACCCTTACTTGTAGACGTAATATCTAGTATGGAGGAGGCATCGGGAGAAGATGTGCCAATCCCTACATTCCCAGTTGTATTGTAAGTATTAGTTCCAGAAAGTGTCCAAGGATTCACAATGGCAGAAGATCCAATTTGTTTTACCATAAAGTAAGATGCATTAGGAGCAGATGTTGTTCCTGATACAGATGTATTTCCAATAATACTTGGCCCATTAGGGCCATAATGGTCTAATAAACGAATACCAACTTGAATATCTGAGGCTGGAGTTATTATTCCTTTCATGGGAGAATTTGCACTTTGACCATAACTACCTCCTCCGTTTTGTGACATGAATAATCCATTCGCTAATGCTACACTATTTGTATAATCATAAATTTGAAAACGACCTGCCACAGCACCACTCGATATATAAATAGCTAAACTAGATTCTAGCTCATACGTTTTATTGGCTTTCAATGTAAACTTATTACTAGACCAAGTTAAATTACCCGAAGCTGTGGCATCAAATGGAACTAGGGCATTGTCGGCGATCGCACTACCATCTGCACCGGTGTACCTTGCAATACCATACTCAACATTTTGTCCCGTTACTGGCAAATTTCCAGCAACCATTTTCATGTAAACATGGTCGTAATCATAAACATTTCTATACCCATTTGAACTAACATAAACGTTATAAGTAACTCCTGCTTGTAAATTCACTTCTATTTTTCCATTATATTCTGAATGGGTGCCTCCATTATAACTTGTATGAGTGTCAGAACCTAAAGTAGTTGTACCTTGTCTAACATAAAAGTTCATTGTAAAATAAGTAGAGCCAGCGTATAATGTACTTGAAAAATCAAATAAATATCTACCAGAAACTGGCACCGTAAAGCTATACCCATTCGCATCTGCAATATCCCCAGCAGCTGCAGAGTATTGTTTTGCATATAAGTTTACCAAATTAGTCGACATCACTCCATTCCCCGCCGAAGTCGCTGTCGCAATAGTCGCCCAGTTAGCCCCATTCCAGTAATAATATCCCGCTTGCAATCCTACAGAACCTAGATTATACACCAATAATCCTTCAGCTGGACTCGCAATAGTTGTAGCATCTGTGGTGCTCGTTAAGGTTACACGCGGAGGCAAGAAACCTTTGTTCGTAGAGTACACATCCAACTTCGCGGAAGCATTAGGCGTGGTGGTGCCTATACCGGTTTGGGCAAATAAACCGAAGCTTAAAAACGATAACAAAAAGAATATTTTAGTTCGCATTATTTCCGTTTCTTTTGAATCATTCTTTCTAAGTTAAGAATTCTTTGCTCTAAAGTGTGAATCTTGCTTTCTTGCTCTTGGATTGCCTTGATTAGGATAGGTGTTAGCTTGCCATAATCAACCCCCTGCGGAATAATTTTTCCTTCAGAATCCACTGCATCCTTTTGTCCGGCAACAGCATAGGGTAGTATCGATTGTAACTCGTGGGCCATCACACCATACATCCGTGCATTATCTTTTTTCCAAGCATAATCATAAGTCTTGATTTTGCTTATCACATCCAATCCACTATAATCTCTTGCATCTGTTTTCAAACGATAGTCAGAGGTAGTACTATAAACTACTCCATTACCTCCCGTTGCGGCACCTATATAACCAACTGTTGTCCCCTGGTTTTGAAATAACATAAATTCATGCCATCCACTGGACCAGTTTTGGTTAGTCGTAGCATTTAATATCACCATTCCATTATTATCTGAGGTGCTGCTTTGAACGTATATTGTCGTATTATCTGCTCCCGAAACGTGAAGCTTGGAACCAGGAGTTTCAGTTCCTACCCCTACGTTGCCTGAAGATGAAATGGTCATTCTTCGTTGAACATCTGGTGCAGCACCTAATGTCCTTGAGCTAGGGTCAATCCCAAAACTTAATCTGCCATTTGTGGGGTTCAATCGGATTTCCGCTGCAACACCTGCCAAAATTGTTTTATTTGAACCCGGACTCCAGCCTAAGCCAATCACCTTGTCTCCTCCATCATGTAATGAAAATGCCGAGCCTACCACAAGTTTATCTGTGGGTGTTAAATTTGAAACCCCCAGATTACCATTTTCCAATATGGAAATTCCATTCACTTCATTAATTGAATTAAAAATCCGTAATCTCGCATCCACACTCGAAGTTCCATATTGATCGATTATCCAATCTGCAGTACTTCCTATTAATGACTTTTTAATATTAATTTGTCCGCCCTCATATTGAGTAGAATTAGGGTTAAGTGTTATTTCGCCTGCAATAGTTCCTCCCGCATTCCCAACAGTTAAAGTACTAGAGGGAGAAGCGGTACCAATGCCTACATTCCCACCGTTCGGATTAAACGCAAGACTATATATGGTGCTGTAATTTGACTTTGAGCGAGCCTGTACCCAACCATAAGTGGATGAACTACTTAGGCCAAAGTCAAGAATGTGGCTTCCTGAAGTGCCTCCTAGGCGCAAGTTGCCATTAGCGGAGGATCCGCTAGTAGCTGGGTCAGCTGTAGAAGTAACCACCTCCAATTTATTGATAGGCGCGGTGGTGCCAATGCCGGTTTGGGCTAAAACATTTACTGAGATAAAGAAGAAAAATAAGATCTTTTTCATAGTACAAATTTAACGAACCCAATACCAAATAATACCAGGGTTGGCGGCATATCCTCCTAAAGTTCCAATCCAAGGTGCAGGGGTATAATATTGATTATTAGCAACTAAAGTCCCCCACCAATTACCTGAGCCACTTGCCAAAGAATAGAATCCGGTATTAGAACCTACATATCCATACCAAGGCATACGTTCAGAAACCCCGTCATTATTCGTATTATAACTCCAACCTCCATAATTTGTATTTAAGGTAATATTCGTATTCCCATTGCTAGTACTTGTAAAACTATACGCAGCATTTGCAGTCCAAATTCCGCCATACGTGTTTCGAGTATACGCATCAATCATGTATTGAAAACCACTGGCATTTTTCTTTATATAATCTGCCCATTTGATAATGGAATAATTAGCCGTTGACGTACTGGTAATATCTGCATTTTTGGTAAATGGATTCTGGGCATTGAAATCAATCGCATTGGCTAAATTCCAGCCCCCGTAGGAGGAGTTTTTCAAAATCAAGGTCCAGCCTCCGCCAGCAGTCGTCATGTCTGCAAATATCTTAATAGGTACTCCGCCATTGATATTGGCATTCTTTATCCAATAAAACCCATCTGTAGAATTAGGATAGTCTAGCTTAATCTGGTAGGCGCTGGTAGAGGCTGTCATGGGACTTAAGCCATCTTTTTCAGCATAAAAACGCGTGCTTGTTGCATTAAAATTGTTCGTGATTTCTTGTGCAGTTAATTCCCGATTATATAGTTTAAAACTGGCTAGGTTCATGTTCATGAGCCAATTCAGGTCATTTAACCAACTTGAAATTCTACCTGCGCCTGAATTAAAATTAGAATTAACTGAACTAAATGTTGTTCCTTGAGTCTGGGATAAGGTTTGGCTTTCCCCATTCACATACACTTTATTGTTTGACTTAGCTCCTGCGTACATGACAAAAACTAGATGTCGCCAAAATCCTTCAATGCCCAAATAATCCACCTGGCTACTAGGAAATGCATAATGATCTCCGCTTGCTGTATTAAAACCAATATTCCCGCTTGCCGTCCAGGCATCATACAAATTAAAGCCAAAATACATTGCGCCTCCCGGGGATCTTAGTGAATTTGTTTTTACCCACATCTCCACCGTCACTGCATTCGTACTACCTATGTTTGCATTGAAGTTAGCATAACTTGACGTCCCATTAAATACGATGGACCCGCCATTTGCTGAACTAAAAGTTGTTGAGATAAGTGTGACATTGGAGCTATTCCCAGACAGGTCATTCCACGTGGTTCCCGTGCCACTGTAACTTGCCGGATTTCCAGCGTCTAAATGCAATACTAATCCGGAATTCGATAGACACGTAATAGAAACACTTCCATCTCCGGTTGTATTAGGGGTTCCAAAGGAATTATGACCAGAGGTTGTTTTAGTTGATCCACCAGCGCCTCCGCCTGTTGCCGCACCCCCACCAGAACCTCCTCCTCCACCAAAAAATCCTCCTCCTGCTCCTCCCGCTCCATTCCAAGATCCACTACCAGCATCAGAACCTCCCGCACCACCAATAATATCATTCCCATTACCTCCTCTAATTCCAGTCCCTGAATCAAAAGGCTCACCCGCTAAACCTGCAGCAGACGTAGTTGCTGCATACCCTTTTTGGTATTTTCCGTTTGTAACATATGTCACATTTACTGGTTGATTTCCATCGTTTGATGTCCCAGTAGCATTATTGCCTGCGTTACCACCTGTATAATCTGAACCGGTTGCCGTTCCTGCACCACCTCCGCCTCCACCAGCGACGACTAATGCATTTGCATTCGCTGGACTTGCAGAAGTAAATACTCCAGATAGGCCTCCGCCAGCACCTCCGTAGTTTCCGCCGCTACCTCCATTACCCCCAAAGCCATATTTTGCTGTGGCTGATTGGCCAGGAAACCCGCCCACTACAATATATAAAGTTTGGCCTGGCGTTACATTTAAGGTGGTCGTAATATTTGCACCAGAACCACCTATTTGTCCTCTAGCACCTGTCCCTCCTTTGGCCCCTACCGCATTCACCCGAATGGACGTCACGCGATTAGGTACAATGAATTTTTGAAGAAGTCCAGTATAGGTGAAGTTATACGTATTAGGAATTACAGGTTTGCGAATGGATAGGTTGTTCACCATCAATTGTGCCTGCAAGGAGAAAGAAATAAAAGCCACGAAAATCGCAAAAATCCTTTTCATTAATTAATGGTATCTCCAAAAACATAGCCCACCGTAGAAGAACTCATCACCAAGCCAACGGCACTATTTTGAGCACGACTCGTTAAGCCGTTCGCGGAATTCAAGGTGACGCTAGATCCTAAAAGGGTGATTACTCCAGCACCGGTTTGTATGAATTGGCAAGAGAATCCAACGGATAAGCCCGAAGGTATTGTGACCGTTACGGCTGATGCAGAGCTGATCAAAAAGAGTTTATTATTATCCGCCGCAGCGACCGAAAAACTAGCAGTTTTACTCGCGTCTACAATTAATCCATTCGAGATTTGCGACCAGGAAGTTCCGTTCCAATAGTAGTATCCAGGAACGACATTGTTAGGTGCGGTTCCTGCGGTAGCTGTGTTGTAGATTAATAAACCAGCAGCCGCGGAAGATGTTCCGGCAATGGGTGCAAAAACATTACTTGCAGTAAGCGCAACTCGAGGAGGTAAAAATCCTAGAGTAGAAGAACTGACATCCAGTTTCGCGGAGGCATTAGGCGTAGTGGTCCCTATACCCGTTTGGGCCAAGGCACTTAAAGAAATAAATAAAAAAAACAGAATCTTTCTCATTTTACCGAACATAAATTTCTACTCTGGCTGTTCTATTAATTCCCGTGTAGTCTTGACAACACGCTATATAGTCGCCTGCAGAATAACTCCCATAATTCATTCCAATTCCACCCGAAACATCATTCGACCCTTCGTCGCCTGTTGGATATAACGCAAGTGGCGCATTTTCATTCCAAGCAAATCCCCATCTTACTTGAGCATTAGATGCATTTGTATAATTAAATCCGTAAAATCTAACGGAAGATTGAGAACTAAAAACTCCTCCATTCCAACCGCCATAGCTTTTAGCATCCCCAAAAAATAATTTACTCGCGCTACTAAAAAAATTGATAGGTGTAATGCGAATGCCATTGTTAAAATTATTCTGAAGCCAACACCATACACCATAAGAGCCATTGGTATTTACACTTCCCCCGGTTGTACTTGAGTTCGCATTCCAAGCAATGTCAGGCCAAAGTGCCATGATGTCTTTGGCATAAAAATAATTCATCGCATCAAATTTTGCGTCCCCATCAGCCCTCGAATAGGCCGATGGATTTAATGTATTTACTGCCGTCCAATACGTGCTAAAATAACTAAAAGTAGTTCCTCTAGTCGCTTTCATCATCATCATCCAGCCTCCGCCATTGACTGCGGAGTTCAGCAAACAATATAGTTGAGTGGGACCCACATAGGGTAAATTAATCCAATAAACACCATCCGTATAATTGTTAAATGCTGTTTGAATATATTTCGCACTTGGGGCGGCTTTTGCAGCTGATGATCCATCCATATCCGGATTAGAAACGAGCTCCTGTAAATTCTGAGTCCACGATTGAAAATACGTATTTGCGGGCAATTGACTAGCATATGAACTGGGAGCTGCTGCTTGAATGGGAGACTTCCAAAACAATCTCATCCCATATCCACCGCCGCCTTGTTGCATGCGCGCTTCAAAAGAATATTTTTGACCGGCAGTCAAATTAATACTTCCCACATGGGTACCTAAAGCTGGAACTGCTTGACCTAAATAAGTCGAAATAACAGCTGTACCATTAATCGTTAAATCGCTGGCATCATCAGATTCTAAGGTAAAAGTATAATTACCAGATACTTCAGGAATAAAGGTGCCTTGCACTTTCATTGCAAAAAAAGTACCACTATTGGGAGGTGTAATGCCTAGTGCATTTAATTCTGTACTTGATTGCCAATCCAAAATTTTAGAAGAACTGGTTTTTCCCGATTTTACTAAGGTAGTATTCGAATAATTGGTGTTAAAAATGTTATCCATATCCGCCTTGCTTGCTGCAACTACTGGATATTGATTAGTTGAACCATTGCCTGCATGTGTATTATACATCCAATAATCTAGCTGCACTTTTGGCTGGTTTTGCACACCTTGAAAGGGTGCGATAAATTGAGCCTCCGCTAAAAAGCATTTTATGAGAAAGAAAATAAGGAGTAATGCTCTCATATTAATTCGTCATATCGCCAGAAGCAACATATTTGTTAGCCTCCGTACAAACCAACGTTAAAATAGAATATTGACCAGCTGTCTTATTAAAACCATACCGGTTATTAATAATCGATGTGGTACCACTAATGGCCAAAGTAACCTGTCCAGAGCCTTTCTGTAGAACCATACAATTAAAGCCTACAAAGAAATAAGGAACATATAAGGTAATGGCGCTAGCATTATTTAAAGTAATGATTTTGCCATTATCAGCGCTCGTTAAGGTATAGGATGTACCCGTTTGGTCGTTCGTTAATCCGGTCGATGTATTAGAGGCTATGAAATTTATCCAAGCTGAACCATTCCAAAAATAGTAGCCGGGGACTACGTTGTTAGGTGCGGTACCTGCGGTGGCGGTATTGTAAACGATGAGGCCCGTCGCATTCGCGGATGTTCCCGCTAACGGAGAGAATGCATTACTCGCCGTTAAAGCAACACGCGGTGGCAGAAAACCTAGAGTGGAAGAACTAACATCCAGTTTCGCGGAGGCATTAGGCGAAGTCGTCCCTATCCCCGTTTGGGCAAAGGAATAAAACGATACCAATAAAAGGAAGACTACTTTTTTCAACTCTATTACTTTTTCTTTACTGGCGCTGCTGCAGGAGCCGGAGCCGCCACCACGCTATCTAAGCGGGCATTGCGCGCCATGTCTTTTTGTAAACTATCGATCGAAGAGATGATGAATTTCACTTGCGAGTGGGGTAAGTTGCTTTGGTCCGCAATCGCCTTAATGGAATTCAAATTATTCCAGTGGTAATTCACGGTAGGTTCCGCGATGCGCATCGAGATGAATTTATCAGCGGCGAAAGAGAATAAGGCCAAAGTGCCGGCGAGTAGAAAGATGTTTTTCATGTTGTTGTTTGTTAAATTTTTATGTTAGAATAATCCTCTAAATGCAACCCAGTTAGCTCCATCTGAAATAACTCTTATCCAGTTATTAGAAGGTTCTATTCCAATAGTTGCAGTTGAAGTTGTCGCTGTAGAATTATCTTGAATAATATATTGAGAACTTGTTGTAGCAATGGCAACTGAGTATGCGCTTACATTTTTAATAGTAAACTCTTTCCCGGCACATCCTATCGCAGTAGGTAAAGTGAAAGTTAGGCCGGTTGCGGCTGCGGTTCCCATAATGATATAATTATCATTCAAAGTCAGCGTGTAATTCGCTGTTTTAGATGCTAGTGTTGTCACACCCGTCTGCCAAGTGGCTCCACCAGAAGCATCAGAAGTTAATACTTTGCCCACTGCTGCACCCGTCGTAATAGCCACTGTACTACTAAATGTAGCTGCACCTGTAACCGTTGTTGCTCCCCCTAGTTTTGTGGTTCCATTTACTTCCAAAGTTGCAGTAGGCGATGCCGTTCCAATACCCACATTGCCCGTGGCCGTGATTCTCATTTTCTCTGAGAAATAAGGTGTAGTTGCAGTTCCAGTGCTAAAGATGATTGACTTTGACGTATTTGCATTTGCAACATACATATCATTACCTCCACCCAAGAAACTTACATCATTTGCAACACCAATATTATAGGTTTGTGGATTGTTAAATGTACTATTGTTAATCCCCATCCAAGCAAAGTTCACTGCATCAGTACCGTTATTTGCCATGGCATTATAGCCGGACTGGGCACTTGTTCCTGTGCTGCTATTTTTTACATTGTATTCTAAAAAGTCATTGACAGAACCCGTTAAATTGAATCCAGTCGTGGCCGTAAGCGTTCCCGTATTAACATTCGTTACCCCAGTTAAATAGTTAGCTGTATTGGCTGCATTTCCAATAGTTACCGTGTTAGAACCATTGCCAGTTGTGTTAGCGCCAATAACTGTTTCATCCGTAGAAGTTGCTGACGTATTCAATGGCTTTGCATTATAACCTAGATAAATACCTTTTGTATGCGCATTTGCTGTTGTGCTTGGCCCTGAATTATTTCCTATAGACGTATTGTAATCCCCAACTGTATGAAAATACATTGCATTATACCCTAATACTGTATTGCCAGCTGCAGTTGTAAAACTATACCCAGTTGAAGAACCAATTAGCGTATTATTAGAACCTGACGCTGTAGACCCTCCTGCCATTGAATTATAACCAATGGCTGTATTATCACTAAATGAATTAGTACCATTTGATGACAAAGCTCGATATCCCAGCGCTGTATTATTGCTACCCGTTTGATTCCCACTAATTGTATTCATCCCGATCCCTGTATTAGCTGTACCTGAGGTATTTTTATATAAGGAATAATATCCTATCGCAGTATTGTTTGAAGCTGTATTTAAAAATAAAGATTCCCCACCAATTGAGGTATTGCTACTACCTGCAGTATTATTATAATTACTTCTATTTCCAATAGCAACGTTTAAATCTCCAGTTGTATTAGACAAAAGTGCTAAATATCCCATAGCAACGTTAGAACCTCCATTTGTATTAGCTCTTAATGCATTATATCCAAATCCTGTATTTGCCGCACCAGTACCTGTGGTGAACAATGCCTCGAATCCCATTGCGGTATTATAAGCATTACTACTTTTACCTTTTCCAACGGTCAAAGTGTTTACAACCATATCACCCCCATTTACATACACTTTTCCTGCAGTTCCTGTACCGGATGTTCCTGGGTTTAGATTAATATCTCCACCATTGCCAGTTCCATTACCATTTCCTGCAGTTAAATTTAAATTCCCACCGCCTAAGTTAGTAAAGCCATTTTGGGCAGCAATAGAAGTTGAATTTCCCACTCCACTAGTAGCGGCAGTCGGAGTTACAGTTAAAACACTATTAAATGTCTTTGCCCCGGCTATTGTTTGTACACCAGTTGTAACCAATCCCGGATTAGTTGCATCCGCAGCTGACAAGGTCAACACCGTTCCACTTATGGTACCACCTTTCGCATATGAAGTAGTTGTGAAAGTGCCTAAGCTAGAAACATTTGTAGAAGGGGAAGAAACCCAAGCAGTTCCATCAGACGTTAAAATATTTCCTGATGTTCCTGGAGATGTTAATCCTGTTCCACCATATGCCACACCAATAGTTGATCCATTCCAAGTTCCAGAGGTAATCGTTGCAACGCCTGTTAAACTTGAACCAGTCACAGTCGACTTCAAAGAAGTCCCAGATAAGGTGCCTGCATCCGCAATGATCGAAGCAGATCCAGCGGCGGTTAGACGGCCTTTGGCATCCACCGTAAACGTAGGAATAGTCGTAGTAGATCCATAAGATCCTGATGTGACGGTTGTATTCGTTAAAGTGGCTGAGCCTGTTATATTACTTGATCCATCAAAAGTAGGACTTGTATAAGTTACATCTCCGGTTAAAGCGATGGTTCTACCAGTAGCTAAAGTTGTTGCCGTACTCGCATTACCAGAAGTATTTTGATTTAATGTTGGAATTGATCCAAATGATACGACCCCGCTGCCATTTGTTAATAGTACTTGATTTGCTGTGCCATCCGTATTAGGATAAGTCACAGCACCTGTTGTTAACTTTCCTGAAGTTTTAACATCTGAAACCGAAGTATTACCAAGTTGAATGGTATTGCTTGCTCCTACCAATGCTCCGTTACCTATTGCCGTAGCATTAGACAAACCATCTGTACTCACATCAGCCCCATTACCTAATGCAGTAATAAAAGTACCGTTCACGTTATTATATAAACTATTTGCTCCAAGTGATGTATTATTATATCCATTCAAATTGCTATATCCTGATTGCAAACCAACTAATGTATTAGATGTTCCAAAATTATTAGTATAGGCACTTTTATAACCAATTGCCACATTACCCCCACCTATATAATCGGAATGATATCCTACCATACTATATAGTGCTTGTGTACCAATTGCAACATTTTGTTTTAAATATCCTCCTGCATTCCCCATTGCCTTATCTCCAATGCTAATATTATCATTAATCGCACCCGTATTTTTTAATGAGGCATCGCCAATGGCAATATTTCTATTACCCACATCCGTCTGTGGAGCATTGCCCCTGTATCCATTTTGTGATAGGGCATCCTTACCAATACCAATTGAATAACTTCCTCCCAAAACGGCATTAGCTCCAACAGCAATATTATTATTACCTAGATCACCTGCCATTGTATTATTTCCAATACCAATTAAGTTTTGACTCGTACTGTTACCACTTAATGCATTTGTTCCAAAAGATAAATTAGAAGCAACATTTCCATTTCCTCGTCCAATATTCAAGCCACTAACTTTTAGGTCACTACTAAATGTCTTCGCCCCTGCTATGGTTTGGGCACCTGTAGAAAGTAAACCTGGGTTCGTTCCATCCGCAGCAGCTAAGGTTAATGAGGTTCCAGAAATGGTTCCTCCGGCTGCATAAGAAGTAGTCGACGTATAATTCAATGAATTAACTCCTGCTGTAATTCCCACAGTACCGGCTGCGGTTAATCTACCCTTGCTATCTACCGTGAATGTAGGGATAGCAGTAGATGATCCATAAGAACCAGCTGTAACTGTCGTGTTTGTTAAGGTGGCTGAGCCTGTCACATTACTTGATCCATCAAATGCCCCACTTGTATAAGTTACATCGCCTGTTAGTGAAATAGTTTTTCCTGCAGCTAAAGCAGTAGCCGTGCTCGCATTACCCGTCAAAGGACCTGTAAATCCAGCAACACTTGACATCGTTCCGGTGCTACTTAATGTCCCGGTGATCGTGGTATTTCCTATCAGATTAGTCGTACCTCCCACTTCTAATGTATACCCATTGTCCGTGTAAGTACCTCCGTGCTGAATTGTCACATTACCACTAGGCCAAAATCTTGTAGATTCTACAGAACTATTCGGAAAAAATTGAATTGGTTTCCAGGTATCATCCGTTGAAATTTTAGCTTGAGTATTACCATAACCAAGCACTAAATTCAGCAACTTAAAAGTTTTTCCAGCCGCGTCTAAGTTTCCTACGGTAGTAAGATTCGGTAAGGATGTCAAAGTCGTATTCGATGTCGCCGTAATATTACCCGCTGTCGTGGCTGTCGTAGCATTACCTAAGAAACTAGGGGCCGTAATATTGGCACTAAAAGTCTTCGCCCCTGCTATCGTTTGGGCACCTGTAGAAAGTAAACCTGGGTTCGTTCCATCTGCCGCAGCTAAGGTTAATGACGTTCCTGAAATAGTTCCACCAGCTGCATACGAAGTAGTCGATGTATAGTTCAATGAATTTACTCCTGCTGTAATACCCACGGTTCCGGCTGCGGTTAATCTACCTTTGCTATCTACTGTGAAAGTAGGGATAGCGGTAGATGATCCATAAGAACCAGCTGTAACTGTCGTGTTTGTTAAGGTGGCTGAGCCTGTCACATCAGTCGTTCCATCAAATGCTCCACTCGTATAAACGACATCCCCTGTAGTAGAAATCGTTCTTCCTATTGCTAAAGCGGTTGCCGTACTCGCATTACCTGTAAGTGGCCCCGTGAATCCAGTAGCACTAATATTTCCACTTGTCACTACATTGGTAACACTAGAATTACCTAATTGAATGGAATTACTTGAGGTTGCAATCGCTCCATTTCCGATGGCTGTTGCATTCGTTAAAGCGGCTGAGCTAAAATCAGCTCCATATCCTATAGCAGTAAGATAGCTTCCTGTGGTGTTGATTGAATTTGCATTCTCTCCAATGGCGATATTATAACTTCCTGTTGTATTATTTCGTAAAGAAGAAAATCCAAACCCCACATTATGGCTACCTGTCGTATTATATCTAAATGCTTCTGAGCCTATCGCTAAATTAGTAATACCTGACGTATTAGACATTCCCGTATTATCACCAAAGGCCATATTATTAGTGCCCGTAGTAGACATTAATGTATTCACATTGCCCATGATATAATTAGAACTTACCGAACCACGACCTACTCCTATTCTGATACCATTGGTTGTTAAGTCACTACTAAATGTTTTAGCCCCCGCAATGGTTTGAGCCGTCGTTAAATCCACAAAGTTTTTCGTGGTCGATCCCGTACCGCCATTTGCAATGGCAATCGTAGTTCCACTCCAAGTGCCTCCTAAAATATTACCCGTTAAAGTCAAATTACCATTGAAAAAGTTACCTGTAGTCGAACTATTACCAATCGTTACCGTATTTGATCCATTACCTATCATTCCTGAACCCCCAGCAATGACCACTTCATTAGTTCCTGTGTTTGCTAATGGTCTAACATCGTAGCCTAATAAAATACTGTTAGACATGGAGGTTAATTTATCAGCCGTTCCTGATCCAGCGCCAAAATATTGGCCTGAATAATACCCTAAAATCACATTTCTCTGACCAGTGGTAATATTCTTTCCCGTGAATGCGCCTAATGAGGTATTTCTTCCTCCGCCGGTTTCATTATAGGATTCAAAGGAAGAAGTTCCAACGACCGTATTATATCCATTATCGTTAACACTTGCTTTTAAAGCATCTGATCCAATAACTGTATTAAATTGTCCATTTAAGCTTTTTTGTAGGGCGTTATTTCCTATTGCGACATTGTTGGTTGCAGAAGAAGTAGTGGATGACATAGCGCCTGCTCCAATGGCGGTATTGGAAGAAACGGCACCACTACCTCTACCAACAGTCACTCCATTCACTGTTAAATCATAAGCGCCTAAATTAACCGCACCTGTCGCTCCTGTATAAGGCACCCCGGTCACATTCGAAGCAGACGTCCACGTATAAGTCCCATTAGCAGCTGAGGTTAAAAACTGATTCGCTCCAGTTCCCACTGGAATCATAGAGGTAGTTCCTGCTCCCGTTTGGTAGGGAATAGAGCCTGAAACTCCACCTGCAAGATTTGTGGCTGTGGTAGCGGTTCCCGATAAATTACCAGTTACCGTTCCTGTTACATTACCTAAGAAATTCGGTGCCGTAATATCGCTACTAAATGTCTTCGCTCCTGCAATGGTCTGAACGCCCGTCGAAATCAAACCAGGGTTCGTTCCGTTCGCGGCAGCTAACGTTAATGAAGTTCCTGAAATAGTTCCGCCAGCAGCATACGAAGTAGTCGATGTATAATTCAATGAATTAACACCTGCTACAATTCCCACTGTACTAGCAGCTGTTAATCGGCCTTTGCTATCTACCGTGAAAGTTGGGATGGCAGTAGATGATCCGTAAGATCCAGCCGTAACTGAAGTATTCGTTAAAGTCGCAGCGCCTATTACGTCTGCCGTTCCATCAAATGCTCCACTTGTGAAAGAGACATCGCCCGAAGTAGAAATCGTACGACCGGTAACTAGAGCAGTAGCCGTTGCCGCATTTCCAGTCGTGCTCTGATTCAATGTGGGAAAGTTGCTTAAGCTAGCCGCACTCCCTGATGGTGCTAAATAATCTGAACCTGCAACTGCCGCACTTACGACACCGCTTCCATTTGCTTTCAATAAACCGTTTACAGAACCTGCCCCACCTACGTTACTACCGATTACCGTTCCACTCCATGTACCCGATGTAATCGTTCCAACACTTGTTAAGCTGGAACCAGTAATAGTCGAAGCTAAAGTCGTACCCGTTAAAGTTCCTGCACTTACCGTTGCTAAATTACTTTTCACATAAGCAGTGGTTGCCAACTGTGTAGAATTATCACTTGTCGCAGGTGTAGGTGCAGATGGTGTTCCGGTAAATGCAGGGGAAGCGATAGGGGCCTTTAATAAAATACTTGCTGTGTTCGATGTAATACTAGCCGTATTCGCCGCAACAGAAGTAGGTAAAGTTCCAATCGTACTCGCGCTAATTCCACCCACAGCATTGACCGTCGTCGCAAACGACCCATTACCTGATCCCGTCACATCTCCCGTCAAGGTCGTAGTGAAGTTCGCCGCCATCACATTTGTGCCTATCGCTAAGCCTAAATTGGTTCTAGCGTCAGCGGCGGTAGAAGCGCCTGTGCCACCTTTGGCAATCGAAATCGTACCGTTTATTTTCGCAGAAGTAATACTGTTATCAGCCACACCTGCGTTCGCACTTTGGCGATCTACATAATCCTTTATGGACTTCACCGTGGGAAATTTCGTAATCGAAGACCCATCCCCATCTACATCATTACTCTTGTTCGCACTAGGTTCTGCGCCTAAATTTGTCAGTGCCGCAGCAGCCGTGCTTGCGCCCGTGCCGCCATTAGCGATGGCCACAATGCCCGTCACATTCGCGGCGTTACCCGTAATATTTCCTCCAGGTGTCGCGTAATCTACACCCGCAGTTAAAGCCGTTTGTTTGTTGTTGAAGTTTGTGAAATCGGAAGCCGTTAAAAATCCTCCTGAGGTCGTAGAAGCAGTAGTCATCGACAAAACTCCGGTAGAGGCATTGAAATCCAATGGGCCTATTGCCGTAATTGCATTGCGAACTCTGGCGTCCGTATAATATTTATTTGTAGTTCCTTCTGGGACATCGTTTGTCGTCAAAGAAACGTTAGGTCCAGCAAAGCCATTAACCGTTGAAACGTATAATGGAGTCGCCAAAGCAATCCAATTCGATAAGGTGCTTGCCGGTAAGGCACTTAACACATAGTTATTATTGTTGTCCGTTCTAATGGCAATACTTCCCACTTGAGCGCCTGAAATGGCGGTCATGGTGGCATCTGAATTGACTACATTCACGTTTTGGAAAGAAATCGCTGGAATCTGCGTAGAAGGTATTTTCCCGTTTACACCCAAAGTAGCTACGCCATTGTTTGCCCCTTTTTCGGTAACAGCTACGAAGTCTGTGGCAGCACTATTTGCTGCTGTTCCAAACGTTCTTTGGGCTAATACATCTGTACCAATGACCAATCCTAAATTTGTTCTAGCACCAGAAGCAGTTGAAGCGCCCGTTCCTCCGTTTGCAATGGCAATGGTACCTGATAGGGTGGAAGCACTTGTTGAAATGGTGATATCAGACGATCCATCAAAAGGAACGCCGTTAATGTTTTTAGGTGCAGCTAATTTCGTAGCAGTGGCTGCGTTCCCCGTCGTACTTTGATTTAATAAAGGGAAGTTAGTCAGGTTTGCCGCGCTGCCGTTTGGACGAAGGTAATCTGTTCCTGCCACGAGTGGCGCTTGCACATTAGTCCCTATCACTAAGCCTAAATTCGCTCTGGCTCCAGCTGCTGTTGTAGCTCCTGTTCCTCCATTAGCGACAGCGATCATTCCTGTTACATTGGTTGCATTGCCCGCAATATTTCCGGTTACTTTCGATCCAGAAATAGACGTAATTTTTGTATCTGTGACAGCTCCATCAATGATTTTAGCCGTGGTAATCGAGTTCGCAGCAATGGCAGGTGCATCAGCCGTACCTGTTAAATCCCCCGCTAGTTTTACTAATCCTTTCGTGGTCGCATCTGCATCTGGCGGAGTTACCCCAACCGGAATAGTGATATTCGTAGTACCGTCAAAGGGGATACCGTTGATGGTGCGCGGGGTTTCTAAAGCAGTCGCTTTGGCCGCTAAATTAGCGCGGTTCGCCTGGTTTGCTTGCTGCGCTAAACCGGCATTTCGGTTATCGATATAGTCCTTAATCGCTTTAACAGACGGGTATTTCACAGAGGAGGCCGAGTCCGCGATGATATTGGTAGACTTATTCGCCAGCGATTCTTTGGTATCTAAAATGGCCAAAGTCGCGATGGAAACCGGCTTGTCCGCATCCGCCGTGTTGTCCACATTACCTAGTCCCAAATTTGTTCTGGCAGCGATGGCATTCGTCGCACCTGTACCACCTGACGCAATCGGTAAAACCCCTGATAATTTTACCGCTGTCTCCGCTAACAGGGTATATGGAACATAGGTAAATTTCTGATTGCTAACTTCCGTGTAGCGACCGCCTTGGTCAAAACTCACATTCGTGATGATGCTTTTCGTAATGCCGTCCCAGTTCAAAGAGGTAAAAGTTCCTGCTTTCCCCGTATTAACGCCGCCGCCAATAATCAAGTTTACTAGACCATATTCATCGGTTTTGGTCTTGTGAAGCTCCTCGTATTGCAAGGTCGTTCCTGCATAAATCCCAAAACGGATCCACACGTCTTTACTCACATAGGGCTGTGCAGTAATGTCTTTCCCCGGAATTTCGATCGGATTAGGATCGATGATGACGGCTTGATAACTGATTCCTTTGGTCTGCGAAAAACCCACAAAGGAAATCAAGGATAAGGCGATGAGTGATAAAATTCTCTTCATAATGAAATTATTTTGACTGAATCTTTATGCCAAAAGAGACCGTCGAGGGTACAAAGTTCAGGGTTGATGTCCCGAACTGAATGGTATCTAAATGTTGATATTGCGTGTATACGTACAAGTTTGAATTTACTTTCTTCTCTAATTCGAGGGAGAATCCCACGAGGAATCGTGCGCTTGAAAATTGATCGTCCGATGCTAAATCCACATAGCGGTTTTGCAAGAATTGATTCCCATTAATCATCTTCTGAACCGCAGCACGCGCCTTCAGCATCAACGTAAAATCATTTCTGAATTCGAGCTTAGGACCGATGCCGCCGGAAAGTCCCATAAAATCGGTTTGGTAGGAAAAAGGAATATTCTGGACATCACCCACTGCGTTGAATTGCGAGTAAGCCAAACCTAGATCGTATTGGAAACGACGGGAGATCGATTTCTCATAACCCAGCGTCATGTTAAGTCCAGATGATGGCTTCATGAACGTAGGGTTGACACCCTGTGAATTCGTAAACACATAGTTCGTGGTGTTAGCCCCAAATGATAAATTCCATGTCTGAGCAGATGCCGAGCTCACTACGAACAATAAAAGAAGCGTAATTTTTTTCATGATTTTGCTTTAAAACGGCCTTATACGAGGTTTTTGCACCGTTTAATCAGCAAAATTCGAATTAATAATGTGATTGTTCTTTATATGTTAAAACCGTTTTAGTCCAAAATATGGTTTTTTGGACTAGTCAGAAAATGAATTTTTTTTGGACTTTTGAAAAATTATACAATTTTAAACGACTAAATTGCAACGCATTCCCTGATTAAATGATATTATACGTCTCCCTGTTCTCTATCATCACCTCCTTTATTCTCGCCATCTATAACTGGCGGATTAATAAGAGTGCCTTGTTGCTGGCCGGGATATTTATCATTTTTTCTACCTATGGCTTAACACACTATTTTACGGTATATCATAAAGATGCATTTTGGACAGCTATCTTCTATGGTAATCTTTCTCCCCTTTGGTATTTACCTGGCCCATTGTTGTATGTGTATACGCGAAATACCATCACTGATAAAAGCCTTTTTTCTTCAACGACAGACTTCTTACACCTTATCCCATTTCTGATTCAGGCCATCAATATTGTGCCCTATTTGTTTAGCTCCTTCGACTACAAATTAGAAACGGCTAGAATACTTTTAACAGACATCAATAATGTTAGAATTGTAGGTAGCGGATTTTTTATCCCACCCGGCATTTCGTTTATTACTCGACCTTTTCTGATCATTTTGTATGCCTTAGCCAGTTTATTTTTAATCAATAAATACCGAATCAAGGAACGTGAATCCCTAGAAAAAAACAAGCAAAATAAGCTTGTTTACAATTGGTTAATCACCTTGTGTTTAGTGACACTTATCGTAGCGACGGGTTTTCTGGTTTTAACTATAAAGTTATATGATACTCCCGTTAATCGACTGTTAATGGAATCTGAACCTACCTATATAATTTCTGGCTTAGCCTTCGCACTTTTACCTATTGCCTTAATCGTGTTTTTCCCGCAAGTATTGTATGGAATGCCCTTAGCCACCAACGTGAAAAAAGTGCCTAAAATCACCATACCTGTCGCAGATCCAACTGATCCACTAGCAGAAACAGCCCAGGTAATCGTCGACTATATTAAGAACGAAAAACCCTATTTATATCCTGATTTTGATATCGAAGATATAGCCGAGAAACTTGACATCCCTAAGCATCATATCATCTATTGTTTTACGATGATCTTACAGAAAAAATTTACGGCTTATCGTTCTATGGTTCGGGTAGAACACGCTAAAGAATTATTAAACTCAGGGACTGCAGATGCGCTTTCCATCGACGGCATAGGCGCTCAATCCGGCTTCTCCTCTCGCTCTGGCTTCTATGCTACCTTCAAAGCCGAAACTGGCATGACCCCTAGCCAATATTTGGAAAATTTAGCTTAATTTTAAGCTGAATGAAAAAGCTATTTTATTTACTATTGGTATTTATTTACTTCCCCGCTCAGTCTGAGGGGGTCAGTTTGTCTTACCAAGGGCAAGCCTTAATCCAATATGCAAAACCTTACATTTATATCATTGAGAAAGGACAATACAAGACCATAAAAGTCCCTGAAATGACGGAATCTAAACCCGTCATTTATACCTTTAGTGATACCACTTTAGCGAACAAATTTACCCCTGAGAACTATAATTTATTTACGCTTAACAAGAGGATCTATCTAGCTAATAATTTAGGGGGAGAAGTGTTTGAATTAAGGGGAAATCTACTCGTTCGAATTGACAAGTCATTTGAACATAAAATGCAGATCAATTCCCAAATTTTCACTTACGATAATCGCATCTTTAAATTTGGGGGATATGGTTTTTGGTCCGCTAGAAATTTCTTTACCTATTTTGATTTAAATTCCAAAGAATGGGAAGCATATACACCCGTGCAAGGTGACAAGATTCCTCCTGGATTATTCGATGTAAATCAATACAAAGACGGAGATAATATCACCTATTTTAATGGCATCACGATTAATACGTATGACAATCTAAAGTTCGAACAAACCAGGGATATTTGGCATTTTAATTTGCGTACCAAAACCTGGAAATACAAAGGTAAAACGGCCCTCTTTTTTGGCAATAATCCCCAAAATTTTCAATACAAAAACTACTACTTTGCATTCAATGAAGAGCGCAGAATCATCCGGGTCAATTTCTCAGATGATACCTACGAAATATTCTCTAATGAGGCTGTATCCAGTAAAATATCAACTAAATTAAAGCCATTTATTGAGGATGATCGCATCTATTTCTTTGCGAACAATCACGCCTCCCACGACATCGATTTAGTGGTTGTTCCTCTGGCTAGTTTCCTAGGCAACCCCAAGGAAAAAAATAACTTTATTGAAACGGATATATGGATGGAATACTCCGCCTATATTCTGGGTTTGCTCGGCCTACTTATCGTTGGTTTTGTCCTCTATGCATGGCAGAAATATAGCCCTACAAAAGCATCAAAAATCACGGATAAACATGGCATTCTTTACCTAGGAAAAGCGGCCATCAATTTTGATGAAATAGAATTAAAAGTCATTAAATATCTATTGAAACATGATGATGTTCCTAACTCTGAATTACTTGAATTAGTGGAGCAAAAAGGCGTCCATTTCTCCCACAATATTCGCGTGAAAAATGACATTTTAAATCAGCTCAATTTAAAGCTCAAGGCAATCCTTCAGGTCGATGTGAACTTCATCATTTTCAAAAAATCAGATACCGATTCGCGCTTGAAAATGTATCGCTTGAACAAGCAATACTTCAAGGTGAGTGAGGAGTTTTTGGGCGACTAAATCAGTCTGATGGTCGATTCAAGCTAAGATGTGGTTGTTAGATTGAACATATTTAAGCATTAATCATCGACTACTCTTGAAAAAATACATCACCATTTTGATTGCTTCCGCCTTATTTTTAGCCTGCGCTAAAGACGAAGCTGTAACCCCTACTCCTGCTTCAAGCGACTTCAAAGCCTATAGTTCGGAGTTCACCAATGGCGGGGCATTTCCGGTAAAATATACGTGTGATGGCGCTAGTGCCTCACCTCTCATTCAATGGACGGGGGCACCGGCTGGGACAACCAGTTATGCCATTACCATGCACCATTTCCCACCAGCGGGAGGCGATAAGCACGTGTATATGTGTGTTTACAATATCGCCTCAAGTGTGAAAGAATTAGGCGAAAATGTGACCAATGTAGGCAGCTGGGGCATCAATACCGTCAATGGAAAAAACATGTACACTCCCCCTTGCTCGCAAGGTCCCGGGGCAAAAGCCTATATAATCACCGTTTATGCCTTGTCCTCTCCTCCTGTGGTGAGCACCTCTCCTAGCACTACGACCATGGATGCGGTAGTGGCGGCGATGTCAGGAAAACTCTTAGCGAAATCTGAAATAACGGTCAACTATACTAGACTATAATCATGAAAAAGACCCTCCTTTTTTTACTGTTTTCAGTATCAATTTTTGCGCACGAAGGTGGCCATTATGGACAGCATGATGTGCTTCGTATTTGGCATTTAAAAACGGGTGAAACCGTCTCCGGAAATTTTTCTTCGGCTACTTCATCGGATTTAATTTTAGAACAATTTCAGGGAGTGAAAGTGCGCGTTCCTATTGCGGAATTGAGCCTACAAGATCAGAAATTTGCGGCCCTAAAAATCAACCGCAGTTATCGAATCAATGGCGATCTTGAAGTAGTAAAACCTATCTCCTATTTGCCCTATTTTTATCTACTAATGGC
>CANFWR010000019.1 GCA_947450865.1 Cytophagaceae bacterium | reverse complement strand
GGTAGACGATTGATGGATCCTTTGGCAGAACTAGTAAAAATCGACCCAAAATCCATCGGTGTGGGACAATACCAGCATGATGTAGACCAAAAGAAATTACAAGCCTCCCTCGACGACACGGTTATCTCCTGCGTGAACTCGGTAGGCGTGGAATTAAATACGGCTTCAAAGCAAATTCTATCCTACGTTTCAGGCTTAGGCCCACAACTTGCCCAAAACATCATCGATTACCGCACCAAGAACGGACCATTCCTTAAACGCTCTGACTTAAAAAAGGTCACGCGTCTAGGTGAAAAGGCTTTCGAACAAGCGGCTGCCTTCTTGCGCATTCGCAACGCTAAAAACCCATTAGACGCTAGTGCGGTTCACCCAGAACGCTACGAAATCGTGGAGAAGATGGCGAAAGATTTGAACTGCAAAGTATCTGATTTATTAGCGAACGAAACCTTACGCAAGCAAATTCGCTTAAGCCAATATGTGAATGCAGAAGTAGGTATGCCTACGTTAACGGATATCATGGAGGAATTAGCGAAACCAGGACGTGATCCACGGGAGCAATTCGAAGCTTTCGAATTCACGGAGGGAGTAAATTCGATTAAAGATCTTCGGGTGGGAATGAGCTTGCCTGGAATTGTAACAAATATTACGAATTTTGGCGCCTTTGTCGATATCGGCGTTCATCAAGACGGATTAGTTCACGTTAGCCAATTAGCCGATAAGTTTGTGAAAGACCCTAATGAAGTAGTAAAAGTGGCACAAAAAGTGCAAGTCCGAGTGACAGAGGTAGATGAGGTAAGGAAGAGGATAGCGTTGAGTATGAAAAGCTAATGATGAACTGCGAATCTATCAGTATTAAAGCATAAAGCACAAAGAATAAAGTACAAAGATGGTATCGCCGAAGGCGATGAGTATGTGAAATGTTTTAAAAAATTCGAAGAAAATAATTCACGAATCCATCCCCGCAGGGGATTCCTACTTTATTCTTTGTGCTTTGTGCTCTATGCTTTAATACTTCTCAATACTCTAATTCTTCTTCTTACAACAATTTGGCAACTTAGCATAGTCTTTCGCTACCGCCTTCACCTCATCTGCATCATATCCCGTTTCTGATATCGCTTTTCTGATTCCTGCCGCGTCAATTTTAGCCGCGTCGTATTCAACAGTGACTACCTTATCGTCTAGATTCAAATCAGATTTAGCTACGCCTTTCGTCAATGCTAAATTCTTTTCAATCCGCTCTTTGCACATTTCGCAAATTGCCGAGGTTTTAATCTTGACTGTCTCCTTAGGACCAGCAAGCGTCAAAAACGGCAAAATCAATAAAAATAGAAGCTTTTTCATCGCCTTATTTTTTAACTACTTTCAAATCCATTGTGCAGGCAGGACATTTACCTTTCTTCGAATAGGTCTTTTTGCCTTCGCACTTCATAGGACACGCATACTCTTCTTTTTTGCTCTCTTTTCCAGCCTTTTGATCAGCTTGAGTAGTGGACGCAAAGGCCCCAAACATTCCCATTACTAGGGTCGAAACTAAGATGTACTTTTTCATATTAATTGATTTTAAAACGGATTCCTGTATAAACCATGGTGCCGGTTATCGGCCCCCAAACCATCGAGGCATCAAAACCCATCGCAAATGGATCTTTCGCACTCATAATTGGATTAGATTGAGTAAAATTAAAAAGATTTTCCGCACCTAGGTACAATTCCCACTTTTTAAATTGTCGCGTTACCTGAGCATTTACGGTTGAAAAAGCAGGAGCCAAAACTTCAGGCGATGATGCGGTATGTAAATGACCTACCGTCGCATTGGGTATTCTTCTACCACCATTCCATTGCCAGGTAAAGTCATACTTCCAAATTTCATAAGGCGTTGCATAAGCCAAATTAACCAAAACACGATCGCGATTCAAAAACGGTTTTGTAAGTCGATTTAACGTCCCTGCTTCCGTCAAATAATCTGCCTGCACATCTTGGAAACGGTAGGCTGCTTTGATTTCAAATCGCTTAAATGGACTATAATTAAATTCGGCCTGTAAACTGGTCGAGTAAGACGCTCCAGGACTTGAATAGAAGCGAACACTAGAAGCAGACTCCATATCCACCATCCATTGGTGGGTAAAATCGGTCTGAAAAGCATCTAAGACTAGATTTGCTTTACGGGATCCGATGTTCATATTCTTCGTCAGGGTAATCCCATAATTCCAAGAGACTTCGAGTGGATTGAGATTCCCAAGCAGTTTCAGATACCGATTATTAATTAAATAACCCATATTTTCTGCCAAAGGATTTACCCGTCTCCACCCCTTTCCGGCAGATAAACGAATGATCCAATCAGGCGCTACATCCCATTTAAGATGCAAGCGAGGCACCCATTGGGTTCCAAGTTGGTTGTGAAAGTCGACCCTTTGGCCTAGAACCATCGTTAACTTATTCGGAATCGTCCAAGTATATTCACCATAAACACCAGGCACTATTTCCGTACGCGAATAAGCAGAATCAATGTAGGACTCTTGATAAGAATCCATCAAGAAACTCGCACCGGTCTTCCAAGTGTGATTTGTATTACCAACGATCGACTGAAAAATCAAATTCCCATAGACACTCTGCTCCCGTCCTTTGTAATTTTTCGTCGCAAAATAGGAGTCATTTGCGTGATTCGCCGTGCTTAAAATCAAGGCTAAACCTTGGTATGGCTTGTTCGGGTATAGACGTGCGATCTTTGCAAAGGTCTCCAGGCGCTCCGTTTTGCTGCCAAAACCATAATACCAGGTTCTATCTGAGTTAGACGTGAACGACTTTTGGCCCCCTAAACGATCTTCAAACAAGTAATTCGCCCCCCATTGAACCATCCAGCGATCGGTGGCATATTTCCAACGATTTAAGACGTTGATCAAATTAAACAAAGGCAAATCCAGAAAACCATCCCCATTTCCATCCAGGCGAGCTGCCTGCTGAGAATAGTGTGTAAATAAGCCAGTGGATAAACGTGAATTAAAGCGATGTGCACCTTGTTGATTCACTTCAAAACGGCCTTGTGAGTTTGTGTAGGTGTTTAAATAATAGACTTCAGAAGTGTCAGGCTTTGCGAGTTCGACATTTATCGCGCCGGTCATTGATTCGTAGCCATTCACAACGGAGATGGTCCCTTTGGCTAAATCAATCGATTTTATCCAGGTTCCTGGTAAATAATTCAAGCCATAGGTGGATTTCAATCCACGAATCGATGGAATATTCTCCACATTCGTCTGAACATAGGTGCCGGCTAAACCCAACATTTGGATTTGCTTAGATCCAGTTACCGCATCCGCGTAATTCACAGAAACAGAGGCATTCGTCTCAAAACTCTCTGATAGATTGCAGCAAGCCGCTTTTCCCAAAGTTTTGACCGTCATTATTTCGGTGGCGAGAACGGCGTTGTCGTCTTTTTGGCCTGGATTAGCTACTATCCGAAATTCTTTTAATTCCGTTTCACGCTCAATAGTATCTTTTCGTATGACTTTTTGGCCATATAAAAGCGTGGAAAAACACAAGAATACTAAAAATTTCATCGGACGAATTTACCTACAATTCACTAATTTGCTGTATGATTCAGCGGTTAATCTTTCTATTCCTATTCAGCGCTTGCCTTCCCATGCAGGCTCAGACCTACCGCTACCTCATTCTTTTCAAAGACAAAGCTTCAAATAGCTATTCAATTAACAATCCAGGCGCTTTTTTAAGTTCCAAAAACCTCGAACGCCGCCGCAAAAACCGCGTTGCTATTTCAACCCAAGATTTGCCGGTAAGTACCACTTACTTAGACCAAGTAAAAACTTCCGGTGCGCGCATATTGTTTCCCCTAAAATGGATTAATGGTGCACTGATCACACAAAAACCGAGTGAACTCAAGAAAACGCTTGCCCTAAGCTGCGTTAAAGGTCTATATTGGAATTTTCCAGCGGATTCCAGTGCTGCCTTTCAAATTCAATCGGGGACACAATCCACTGCGATTAGTCCTGATTATGGGAATTCATCCACCCAAATCAACCAACTAGGCATCGACCAGATGCATGCAAGAAATATTCGCGGTGATGGCGTCCTCATTACCTTGCTAGATGATGGATTTAAAAACGCGAATACTATAACCTATCTTCAAAATACTTTCAGCGAAAAACGAATCACCGCCACGCTGACCACAGACCCTTCCGTTTCCTCCGTCTATGCTAGTGGTGGTCATGGCACGAATGTATTATCCACCATCGCGGGATATGAACCAGGTAAATTAATCGGAACAGCCTATAAAGCCTCCTTTGCTTTGGCCCAAACCGAAGAAAGCGGACACGAATTAATCGTCGAAGAAGCGAACTGGTTGAGAGGCGCAGAATGGGCGGATAGCTTAGGGACCGATATAATATCGTCCTCTTTGGGGTATTCGACCTTCGATAACACCTTACATAATCATAGTTATTCAGAAATGAATGGCAAATCGACGCTCGTTTCTAAAGCCGTAGCTTGGGCCGCTAGCAAAGGGATTTTATGTACCATCAGTGCTGGAAACGAAGGGGCAAATGTCTGGAAATACATAACTGCTCCGGCGGATGCCGATTCCATTTTAACAGTGGGTGCCGTCAATGCCTTGGGTGGATTATCGACCTTCAGTTCGATTGGACCCAGTTTTGACGGTCGCATTAAGCCCGATGTCGTTGCTATGGGATCCAATACCGTCGTGGGTTTTACCGATGGTACGATCGGGATTTCTAGTGGCACCTCTTTTTCTGCCCCTTTAGTGGCGGGACTCGCGGCAGGTTTGATGCAATCCTTCCCTACCCATACCTCCCAACAAATCAGAAATGCCATCCTAAAATCGGGATCGCAATTTTCTCGAACGGATATGTTGCTTGGTTTTGGCATCCCTACTTTTGACAAAGCGAGCACCGCCATGGAACTCATTTTAGGCAATTCAGAAGAGCCATCTTTAAGAATTTACCCAAACCCACTTGGATTAGGTGACGCCTTGCATATATCCATTCCATTCCCATCAGCATCATTGGAAATAATGAATAGCTCCGGAATCGTGGTCCACACTCTTCGCCTAGCACAATCAGAATCAACAATTTACCTCGGACCTTTCGTTTCCGGAAAATATTATTTTAGATTTACCACAGAATCGACCTCTATTATAAAACCTGTCTTAATACTATGAAAACACGCTTTCTTTCGCTAGATATTCTTCGAGGAATTACCCTTGCGGGAATGATACTAGTCAATAACAATGGCAACGGCGATTTCACCTATGGCCCCTTATTACATGCCAAATGGAATGGATTTACGCCCACAGACCTCGTTTTCCCCAGTTTCCTTTTCATGGTGGGAGTCGCGATGCGCTTTTCCTTCAAGGCATTCAATTACGAATTAACCCCGTCGGTACGAAACAAAATTTTAAAGAGAACGATTTATCTATTTTTAATTAACTACTTCGTTTTCTATTTCCCCTTCACCGATTTCTCCTTCGAAAAATTGCGTTTTCTGAACGTATTGCCACGTATCGCCCTTTCCTACTGTGCTGTTTCCTTTTTGACGTTACAGGTCCCTTCCAAATGGCTTACTTGGATTAATGCCGGAATTCTCCTGTCTTTTTGGGGCATATTATACGTCTTCGGCGATGCGGGATCTTGGATGGACATTAGCGAAAATGCAGTGAGAAAACTGGATTTATTTTTATTCGGTGAATCGCATTTATACCATGGAAATGTGGTTAATGGTATCCGAATCGCCTTTGACCCAGAGGGCTTTCTGAGCACTTTGCCAGCCATTTCTACGTGTCTTTTCGGATATCAGGTGAGTTTGTATTTAGAGAATCAGGCCAAAGAAAATAAATCCTCCTTACTCGGTCTTCTAGGCTGGGGAGCAGTATTGATTTTGTTAGCTGTGATTTGGGACCACGCATTCCCCATCAACAAAAAGCTGTGGACTAGCTCATTTGTTCTCCTTTGTGCGGGCATTGACTTTATCTTGATAGGATTCTTAAATTGGTGGATAGAGACCAAAGAACGTCATTTCGGCAATACTTTCTTCCTTGTTTTTGGGACCAATTCCATTCTTGCCTATGGTATTTCAGAGGTTATTGCCATTCAATTAAATAAAATTCAAATTCAGGATATGTCGGCAAGCGATTGGTTATACTGTCATATTTTCGAACCTATTTTTGGCAAATACAATGGCTCCTTCGCTTATGCAATCACTTTCGTGTTGGTGTGTTGGGGGGTGTGTTGGGTGTTTTGGAAGAAGAAAATATTTTTAAAAGTATAGTTTTTGATTTTTTCATTCAAAATTGTCATCCTTCATATAAAAATTCTAAAATCGTGCTGCGCAATGATTTTGTGAATTTCTATATGAAGTATTCTTATTCAAATAAAGAGCAATCATTATTTAGCTGAGGGTAGTTTAGTTGAGGGATTTTAGAAATTATACCTTTTGATTTTTTCATTCAAATTTGGCCTACGTCATAAATTTCGAATGATAAAAATCAAAAGCTATTCTCCTCGAAACTAATTATTTATGAGCAAGTTTTGATTGCTGTAGATCTGAATTGGGAAAACAATTTCGAAAATTATGGCGTAGACCAATTTTGAAATTGTTTTCCTAAGCAGATCTTACTGGAACAACAACGCCGCACCAAAAACCCCTGCCGAATCACCCAATTTAGGCTTCACAATCGGCGTCAATACCTCTCCTGAATTGAAAATATACTTTTTGATTCGTTCGATTCCCTCT
The DNA here is from genome assembly GCA_947450865.1 of Cytophagaceae bacterium. GTDB lineage: Bacteria > Bacteroidota > Bacteroidia > Cytophagales > Spirosomataceae > Aquirufa. The sequence continues at coordinate 22,079 of CANFWR010000019.1, read as the reverse complement.
GTATACAGCAAATCGATATTTCCCACACCACCACCGATGATGATGACTTGGGGGTCTAAGACGTTAATTAAGGTGGAAACAGCACGACCAAAGTTCTCCAGCATTCGCTCGATGGTGGCAGACGCGTGCATATCTGTTCCGGCGAGATGGGCTTGAAGGATTTGTGGCATGCGGAGTTTTTGGCCTGATTCAGCTAAATAAAACTCCTCTAAAGCTGGTCCAGAAATAACATGTTCTACGCAACCCGATTTACCGCAATAGCAGGCTTTTCCGCCTTCTTCCAGAATGTTGTGTCCCCATTCCCCACCGATGCCATGCAAGCCATTAATGACTTGGCCGTGAACGACTAATCCGCCGCCTACACCGGTTCCCATGATGATCCCGAAAACGACTTCAGCCTTCGGATTCACGTCTTGCACCGCACCCAAATGAGTTTCTGCTAAGGCAAAGCAATTCGCATCATTTGCGAGACGGACTTCTACGCCAAGGGCTTTAGTTAAATCAGCTGCCATCGGACGACCATTCATGGAGGTCGTGTTGCAGTTTTTCATGGTTTGGGTAGCTGGATTCAAGACGCCTGGAGTGGCAAAACCGATTCGTGTAGGCGCAACACCCAGCTGCTCGGAGACGCGGGAAACTAAAAGTGCTACTTGCGAGATGATGTGTTCATAGCCTTTCGATGCTTCTGTATCGATGCGTTCGCGTGCAATGACTTGCGTTAAATCAGCGGCAGACAATACGGCACATTCGATTTTGGTTCCCCCTAAATCGATGCCCCATACATAGGATTTTTCCATAGGTTTAGCGACGGTTGTCGTTGTTCTCAAAAATACTCAAATAACTCAAATAGCGACTATGCGCAATATCTCCCGCCTCAAAAGCCTTTAAAACGGCACAAGACGGCTCCGAAATATGCAAGCAATTATTGAATTTACATTCACCTAACAGCGCGCGCATTTCGGGGAAATAATGCGATAATTCTTCTTTCTCGATCTCCATCACCCCTAATTCATTGATGCCGGGGCTATCGATTAAATAGGTTTCAGGCCCCAATTCCCACATGGTGGAATAGGTAGTGGTGTGGACGCCTTTTTGGGCAAAATCAGATATCTCGTTCACTTTGATATTCAAATGCGGAGAAACCAAATTCAATAAACTGGATTTCCCTACGCCTGAATGGCCCGCTAAAAGCGAAACTTTTCCGGCAAACATAGCCTTGAATTCATCCACACCTTGGCTGCGTGGAATAGAGGTAAACAAGATACCATAGCCTAATTCCTGATAAAGCGCAGCGTATTCAAAGATTTGGTCCTCTTCCTCCTCATTCAATAAATCCATCTTGTTGAACACGATGGTGACGGGGATTCGAAAAGCCTCGGCTGTCACTAGAAAACGATCTAAAAAACCTAGGGAAGTCTTGGGTGATTTCAAGGTCATCACGAAGATGGCTTGATCCACATTCGCAGCCATTAACTGGCCCTGCCCTGTTTTATGCACGGATTTTCGGATGATGTAATTCGTACGCGGGATGATTTCTTCGATGACAACCGTCTCGTTCGCTTCGTCCTCAACAGCATAAATAACGCGATCGCCCACCGTAACGGGGTTGGATGTTTTAGGTCCTTTTAGCTTAAATTTACCTTTCAAACGTCCTTTAAATACCTTTCCTGACTCGGAACGAATTTCGTACCAAGATCCGGTTGAACGCATAATTAAGCCTTTATTCTCTTCCATCAATTGCTAAATTACGTACAAATTCGATGATTCTTTCCGTTGCCCCAGCCTGCATTTGTACGAAAGCACGTGATTGCACTTGTTTATTGACAAAAACATCGTCCACATCATATATAACCCGCATTGCCTGATCTAATTCTTCTGTTGTAGCAATGGGAAAGGCTAATCCTAATTCGATTAAATCTCTTGCTTCACGGAATTTCTGGTAATTTTTATTACCAAAAAAGACAGATGGTCCAAAGACCGCCGCCTCCAACGTATTATGCAAACCATCTCCAAAAGCACCTCCAATGTAAGCAAACGAAGCTCCTCTGTATAGATTTGCTAAACGACCTACCTCGTTCACAAAAAGAACATCGGCCTTTTCGCGCGCAGGACCTTTGGAATAAGCTACCTGCAATTCAATCTTTTCTTCCCAAGCTTTCAATTCCTCTGAATGAATTTCGTGCGGCGCAATGACCCATTTAAAAGGGTATTTCTTAGAATTAATCAGTGGAATCAATACGTCCATATCGGCCTGCCACGCAGAACCCACCACCATAAATTCTTTATTATCTAAAAACGTTGTTAATAAATCCCAAGATACCGGATGACGTAACGTGTCCAAAACACGATCAAAACGCGTATCACCCGCCACCGTCACATTCGACCGCTGAAGCAAATCAGCAGATGCCTGATCTTGCACAAAAAGGTGGGTAAAACAATCCAATAAGCGACGATAAAAGCCTCCATACCAGCGAAAAAACACCTGATTAGGTCGGAAAATGGCAGAAACTAAAATCGTAGGAACGCCTCGTTTTTTCAATCCCGTCAAGTAATAATGCCAAAATTCGTACTTCACGAACACAGCCAACGATGGCTTCACCAAATCTAGAAAACGCGCACTATTGAAATACCCATCCAAAGGCAAATAACTCACATAATCCGCGCCTGCATAGTTCTTTCGCACTTCATAACCGGAGGGCGAAAAGAAGGTTACTAAGATAAAATGCGTGGGATTTTCCTTTTTATAAGCTTCGATGATAGGTCTACCCTGCTCAAATTCACCCATCGAGGCGGTATGAAACCAAGCCACAGGCTTATCATTCGTTTTGAAATGCTGCTCGAGACCGGCCCAAACCTGATTTTGGCCCTCATTCATCAACGCTGCTTTTGATTGAAACAAAGCCGCGAATCGAATCAGTCCCCGATATAAAAACAAGACAAAAGAATAGAGGCAAACCCTCATTTTTTACTAAATTTGATGTTGAATTGTTAAAATTACGAAAAAGGCAGGTGAATATGAATTGGATACCCTTAACAGACGAGAAACAACTGGCGGAAATTGTGGAAACATCACAGGAGAAACCGGTGGTTATTTTCAAACACAGTACACGTTGCTCGATCTCCTCGACTGCATTAAATCGCTTAGAAAGGGCTTGGAATTCAGAAAATACACCCGCTTATTATTTGGATTTAATCGCCTATAGACCTATTTCAGGTCAAATAGCGGAACAATTTGCTGTTGAACATCAATCACCCCAGGTGTTAGTGATTGATAAAGGCGCTTGCCCCTATTCGGCTACACATTGGGACATTTCAGTGGACGAAATTAAACCTTACTTGAATGCCTAGATTTTTTTTCTTGTGGGTGATTTTGGTGGTACCGTTTTTAATGATGGGCCAAAGAAAATCAGCAACACCCCAGAAAAAAGAAACGCAAACGCAATCTTCTTCTTGGGGATTTGGCGTTAATACGAATACCAACTCCGGTATTTTAGGTGGATTTAGTTTCTTGAAGACCTTCAAAAATCGATCTTTCGTGAACCTGGACTTAACCAATACGAAAGATTACCGCGAGTTCGATTCCCCCTATTCTTACAATGGGAAAAGCTTTGTGGAAGGAAAGTTGAACTATTTGATCAACTTCCGGCCTGAATATGGTCGCCAATGGAGCTTATTGAAACAAGCCAGCGATGGAGGAACGAGTTTAAATGGCCGAATCGCGACAGGACCTACCATCGGGATTCAGAAACCCTATTATGTCGATATCGTCTACACTGATGTGAGTTCTGGTCGTTCTGCATCGAAAAGTGTACCTATGGCTAGAGCATTAGACAACACCTATAACAAATCGATTATCAGCGGTGAAGGGAGTATCTTTTCAGGCTTTTCAGAGGCAAAATTTATCCCCGGCTGGCATCTAAAAACGGCTCTCGAGTTTAAATTTGAGACCTTAAAACAAAATTACCTAGCAGTTGAAACAGGCTTTATTGTAGACTTTTTTAGCCAGCCCGTTGAAATTTTAAACCAAACCACCCCTCGCTCTGTTTATACGACGGGTTATGTGACCTTTTTCTTTGGAAAAAGTAAATAGAAAAAAGATGATTGAATTACCTCAAGTAAGTCCTGCCGCGAATTCCCGCAAACCAGATTGGTTACGCGTTAAATTGCCTATTGGCGAAAAATATACGAACGTCCGCAAAATCGTAGACGAATACAAATTGCACACGATTTGCCAATCCGGCAATTGCCCTAACATGGGGGAATGCTGGGGCGAGGGTACTGCAACCTTTATGATATTAGGCAATGTCTGCACGCGCTCATGTACCTTCTGCGCTGTAGCAACCGGCCGCCCAAACGAATACGATGAGGACGAACCCCGCCGCGTAGCAGACGCCATCAAATTGATGCAGGTAAAGCACGCCGTGATTACTTCGGTAAACCGCGACGAATTGAAAGATAAGGGAGCTGAAATTTGGTATCAAACGGTTCGCGCAGTAAAAGAAACCACACCTTCTACGACCATAGAAACGTTGATTCCAGACGTGAAAGCGAATTGGGATGCCTTGATTCGCATGATTGAAGGCGGACAAGAAGTCGTTTCTCACAACATGGAAACGGTGGAACGTTTGTACCGCTATGTTCGCCCACAAGCGAAATATGCGCGTAGTTTGGAGCAAATCAAACGGACCAAAGAGTTTGGCAAACGCAATAAATCCGGCATTATGCTGGGTCTAGGCGAAACTCAAGACGAGGTGTTGAAAGCGATGGATGATTTAGTGGAGAATGGCTTGGATGTGTTGACTTTGGGACAATACCTTCAACCCACGAAAATGCACCACGAGGTCATCGAGTGGATCCACCCAGACACTTTTGCGATGTACAAGGAGGAAGGATTGAAACGCGGGCTTGCTTACGTAGAATCTGGAGCCCTAGTTCGTTCGAGTTACCACGCGGAAAAGCACATCTAGTTTATGCAATTACCCGGCCCAGCCTATCGAGAATACGATTTCATCCTGGCGGGAGGGGGAATGGCCGGTTTATCTTTTGCCTATTATGTAGGCCAAAGTAGTCTCAGCAACAAGCGAATCTTAATCATCGATCGGGGTGTTCGACACGAACAAACCTTTTGTTATTGGTCGGATGAACCGTCGGAATTTGATGCTTTGGCAGAAAAATCCTGGGATTCTCTCTATTTCCACAGCGCGAGACCATCTTCTTTAAAGATCGATATCGAGCATTATTCCTATCGAAAGATAAACGGCAATGCGTGGTTTTCACACATAGAGACCGAACTCAGCAAACACCCAAACATTCACTACCTGCAGGCTGAAATTGAATCAATCAGCTACCAAGGGCTAGGTTCCTGTGTAAGCACCTCAGAAGGCAGCTTTTATGCTTCCGAAAAAATCATCGATAGCTTTAGCCCTTTTCCTTGTGATAATGCCAAACCCCAACACCTCAAGCAGCATTTCTTAGGTTGGGTGGTCGAATGCAATTTTAATAACTTTGAAACGGACGCGGCACACTTATTTGACTTCCGCGTGGCTTTTGGGAAGGAATGTGAGTTCATGTATGTGCTTCCTACCAGCCCTCGCAAAGCCTTATTTGAATATACCTTTTTCTCTGGCACCTTACGCGAACCAGATTATTACCGTGACAAAATCAAATCCTATCTATTTGCTTATTATGGGCTGACAGAGGATGATTATCTTTTGAAAGAGGAAGAAAGCGGTGTGATTCCAATGCGAAATAATCCGAATAAACCGGCCAATTTATATGAAAAACACCTTAAAATAGGTACAAGTGGTGGCTTCGTAAAATCCACAACCGGTTATAGTTTTTACCGAACCCAAAAATTCTGCAAAGACCTTGTAGCAATGCTTGAAAAAGGTCCATCCGCTTCACTCGTTATTCCTGTTAATCCTTGGAAAATTTGGTTAGATGAGGTCTTCTTGCAAGTGCTTATAGACCAAAAAATTGCCGGCTCCAAAGTCTTTGAAAGCCTTTTTTACAAGAATAAACCGGGACTCCTGTTGAAGTTCTTACAAGAGGAAACCTCTTGGAAAGAAGACCTTCGCTTGATGTGGTCGGTTCCTACTTTCCCTTTTGTAAGAGCGGCTCTGAAAACTATTTACCGGTCAAAAATTAAATGAATGGAACTTGCGGGTTCCTTGGAATAATCGTATTTTTGCCCTGATTTTAATCTCAAAACAAATAATATTCGCCCATGGCTTATCTATTCACCTCTGAATCGGTTTCTGAAGGACACCCAGATAAAGTAGCTGATCAAATCTCTGATGCGTTAATTGACCATTTTATGGCGTTTGACCCCACTTCTAAAGTAGCTTGCGAAACACTTGTAACCACAGGTCAAGTCGTGTTAGCTGGAGAGGTGAACACAACAACGTATTTAGACGTGCAAGCCATCACGCGTGAAGTAATTCGCAAGATTGGTTACACGAAGTCAGAATATATGTTTGAGGCAAACTCTTGCGGTATTTTATCTGCGATTCACGAGCAATCAGCGGATATCAACCAAGGTGTTGATCGCAAGAACCCAGAAGAGCAAGGTGCGGGTGACCAAGGAATGATGTTCGGTTTCGCTACGAAGGAGACTGACAACTATATGCCTTTGGCCTTAGACTTAGCTCACAAAATTTTACAAGAACTTTCCGCTATCCGCAATAACGAGCCATCGTTAATCGGATACCTTCGTCCTGATGCAAAATCTCAGGTAACGATCGAATACAGTGATAATCACGTACCTCAACGCATCGACACAATCGTTGTTTCTACTCAGCACGATGACTTCGCATCTGAAGCAGAGATGTTAGCCAAAATCAACAAGGACATCGTTGAAATCGTTATCCCTCGCGTGAAGGCTAAATTGAAGCCTGAATTACAAGCATTATTCAACGATGCGATCACATATCACATTAACCCAACAGGTAAATTCGTGATCGGTGGTCCACACGGAGATACAGGCTTAACAGGCCGTAAGATCATCGTAGATACCTATGGTGGAAAAGGTGCTCACGGTGGTGGAGCATTCTCTGGTAAGGATCCTTCCAAAGTAGACCGTTCAGCTGCCTATGCAACACGTCATATCGCGAAAAACTTAGTAGCTGCAGGTTTATGTGACCAAGTATTAGTACAAGTTTCTTATGCAATCGGTGTAGCTAAACCTTGTGGTTTATTCATTGATACGTATGGAACAGCGAAAGTTGATATGACAGACGGCGAAATCGCCCGTAAAGTAGAAGCTATCTTCGATATGCGTCCTTACTTCATCGAGCAACGCTTGAAATTACGTAACCCGATCTACTCAGAGACTGCAGCGTACGGACACATGGGACGTAAGAACGAGATCGTTACGAAACACTTCACGGGTCCTAACGGCCAAAAAGTAAGCAAAGAAGTGGAATTATTCACTTGGGAAAAATTAGACTACGTTGATGCAGTTAAGTCTGCTTTCGGAATCTAATCTTGATTACCTTGATATGAAAAAAGGCGACCTTCGGTCGCCTTTTTTAGTTTAGAGCTTTATTTTTTTTAAAATTCCTCGCTCTCCAAATCTTCTGCTCGAAGCGCCTTTACGGAATTGTTTTTCGATTTAAATCGCTTAATCTGTTCTGCGATGGCATTCAACGCTAGGTCTAATGCCTCTTCAAATGATTTCGCTGTTTCTTTGACAAATAACACTGCCCCAGGGACAGTGATCTTAATTTCTAACATTTTCTCCTTTACCTTTCCTAGACTTGTCGCCACTTTCAGGAACACCTCGCCTCCGGTTATTCGGTCATAAAAGGTATCTAACTTATTTAACTTTTCTTGAATGCTTTCTACCAATTTGCGGTCCGCAGTAAAGTGGATTGCATGAACTTGAACTTTCATAAGCTTAAAATTTAATGGTGAAACACGCTTTGGGAATCTTAGCAAAGCTGACAGAAAAAAGAACGTTTTAGATTCGTTATAAACGTATCTTATTTTTTCGCAGTTGTCAAGGAAAACAGGGAAAAAATTTCAGTGGGCAGGCGGCAGTGGGCAGTGGACAGTCGGTAGTGGACAGTGGACAGTCGGCAGGGAGTGAGTCCGGAGGAAAATAGGCCGAAGGCCGCACCACTATACCTTCGCCACAGGCGATTCCAACTTTGAACTTTGCTCTTTGAACTTTGCCACCGGCGATTCCAACTTTATTCTTTGTGCTTTATGCTTTATACTTTAATTTGACCAACCTCACCTTCACCCCATTCCTTCTCATAAAATCATGCCAAAAGTGCTGAATAGCCGATAAATGGTCATTGGGAGACTTCACTTCGACAAAGGCAAATTCATCGCCTTTTTGGATAAATAAATCAGGGAATCCCTTGACGTGTGTGCCTAGATGCTCCCATAAGTATTGAGAAATTGCCGCCAAACCTGCAGGAGGCATCACGAGCAAAAACCGCTCCATCAGCTCAAAATCGAGAGAATACCAATCGACTAAGGGGTTCATCGCACCTTGGTTTGCCTCAGCACGAGAACGCAAAAGCTCAAGAAGCGCGTAACGATCTTCCAACAAATGCAAAGGCAATTCACCCGCAAAACTTTCTTTCCCATAGTGACTGGGTGCCCATTGAAAGGGATGATGAAAACCTTCTTTTCGATCGTCAAAAATCAGATCCCAAGCGAAAAGACCGAGAAAATTACGCCAAATCTGGTTCTCCGTAAAAGCCGCATAATAACCCTCCGCTTGAAAATGAGCCACCACTCCCGCTTCTACTTGACCGATGTATTCGGGCGATATTTCAATCAACTCAGCTTGCTTTAGCGAAGCAGTTACTTGTTTGATGGATTTTTTAGAGTCTTGTTTGGCCAAAAAATCTTCGAAAAAATGAATCTCTGTGGGCGACACACACACCTCTAATCCAACTCGAGCCAAAACAATGGCTTCGTCTAACTCCCCCATTTTCTGCAAAACACGCACTCGCCGCTCTAGCGAGGCGCCCGTTAAGGAAACCTCATATACTTCCAAAGCCTCTAAATAAGCCTTTTCTCGTTCTAACAAACGGCCTAAAGCGTAACAGGTCTTCTCAAAAGCCCGTATCGATGGCTCTAATAGGCTTGATGCTAAAGGCATTAAATGCACTCGCCAAGAAGCCAGCATCTCGTCTGCACTTACCGCAGTCGTATAAAACCATTCCCTCCACATCGAAATGGCCCATTTTTGTTCAGCCTCTTCGCGGGTTTGAAAATAGGGTTTTAAGTCTTCTTCCTGCACTTCCACGAAGGCACGGTGCCCTAAATCACGCACCACGAAGTCCGTTAGATCACGAGATCGTGTCCCAAAAAATAAGAATTGAATGAACGCAAACACCTCCACTCTTGCCGGAGCTACCACTCCTATAGAAAATGAAGTGATTAAATCAGCCGATGAAACGAGCGCTGCAGCCTCTTCTTTAGAGGCTGAACTAGGGATTTTGATGCCTTGTTTTTTGGCCAAAGAAACACATTCCTGTTTCGTAAATATCGATTCTACTCCTTCGGAAATATCAACTAAAAAACCGGACGTGCGTAAAACACGCAGCGGAGTCGCTAAATCTCCTATTTCTGGATAGTTTAACTTCTCCATCCGAAAACAAGCCGAACGACGCGATGCTAAACGTAAATAAAGACATTGCGCAGCAAATGTGAGTTCAGAAAAATCTTTTAAAAATACTATTTCCTTTTCCTGCAAAAGGGGCAGATAATGCCGGTCGATATAGCGCAGAATATAGCTAAAATGATCCCAATAATAGGTTGCAGACAATTCTACCTCAATTTTTCGATCATTCGTCATTATTGTTTATCTTTGTCTACCTGTTTAGGGGAATATCCTTTTATTCATAAATCAAAACAAAAATATGCAAACTGTTGCTAATTTCAATTTTGCTGGTAAAAAAGCGCTAGTACGTGTTGATTTCAACGTTCCATTGAATGAGCGTTTCGAAATTACAGATGATACCCGAATCAAGGCGACGATTCCTACGATTCAAAAGATTTTGAAAGACGGTGGATCGGTTGTGTTAATGTCTCACCTAGGTCGTCCGAAAGATGGTCCTACCGAAAAATATTCGTTAAAACACTTAGTGACGCCTTTGTCATTGGTTTTTGGCGTGAAAGTAAAATTTGCAACAGATTGCATTTCAGATGAAGCGGTTGAATTAGCGAACAATTTACAAGCAGGCGAAATCTTGCTTTTGGAAAACCTTCGTTTCTACAAGGAAGAAGAAAAAGGAGATGTTGATTTTGCCAAAAAACTAGCTCGTTTAGGTAATGTTTGGGTAAATGACGCATTTGGAACGGCTCACCGTGCGCACGCTTCTACAGCGGTAATTGGTCAATTCTTTACTGATAAAGTGAGTGGATACGTGATGCAAGCGGAATTAGATAACGCACAAAAGATTCTTGAATACTCTGAGCGTCCGTTTACGGCGATCATGGGTGGATCGAAAATCTCTGATAAAATCTTGATTATCGAACGTCTTTTGGACAAAGTAGACAACTTGATCATCGGTGGCGGAATGACTTATACGTTTTCTCTAGCAGAAGGCGGAAAGATTGGTAAATCAATCTGTGAGCCAGATAAAGTGGAATTAGCGAAACAATTAATCGAAAAAGCGAAGGCCAAAGGCGTGAACTTAATTATGCCTCTTGACAACGTTTGTGCCAATGATTTCAGCAATAACGCAAACCGTCAAACAGTAGAACGTGGATGCATTCCAGACGGTTGGGAAGGTTTAGACATCGGCCCTAAGTCGATTGCGTTATTCCAAGAAACGATCGCGAAATCAAAAACAATCCTTTGGAACGGCCCAATGGGCGTATTTGAGTTTTCAAACTTCGCTATTGGAACTAACGCCATTGCTGATGCTGTCGTGAAAGCAACGGAAGAAAACGGCGCATTCTCTTTAATTGGAGGTGGCGATTCAGCTTCTGCGGTTAATAATGCAGGTTATGGAGATCGCGTGAGCTACGTTTCTACAGGTGGTGGCGCTTTATTAGAATATATGGAAGGTAAAACTTTACCAGGTGTAGCTGCATTAGAGGCATAATATCACCCAAATTTGAGATAAAATTGCAGAAGGCGAGGAAACATTCCTCGCCTTTTTGTATTTTAGATTTATGATTCAGCATAAAAACCCTGCCCATCTTCGTGCCAGCTTCTTAAGTTTAGATAGTCGCCAAATTTATGAGCCTTCAAAAACCGCATTCTTTGCAGTAAACGGGCTAAACCACGATGGGCATCAATATGTGGAATCGCTGTATAATAAAGGCGTAAGGGAGTTTATTGTCGAAGAATCCGCATGGCATGGCCCCATCGCTGAAAAGGCGTCCAAATGGGAGCAAACAAACATTTATGTCGTTGAAAATAGCATTGCGACACTGCAACAAATAGCACAGCAACATCGCGCTCAATTTGACTATCAAGTCATAGGTATAACTGGCTCGAATGGTAAAACCATCTGTAAAGAATGGCTTGCCACCCTTTGTAATGGTCCATTTTCGGTTGTTAAAAGTCCGAAGAGTTATAATTCCCAAATTGGTGTTCCACTCTCCCTCTGGGCGATGCAAGAGAAACACAACTTGGGTATTTTCGAGGCGGGCATTTCCCAAAAAGGGGAAATGGACAAAATCGAAGCCATGCTAAAACCAGACTATGGTATTTTCACGCATTTTGGTGAGGCACACGGCTCTAATTTCAACTCGGATGAAGAGAAGCTTAGAGAAAAGCTACAACTCTTTAAAACGGCCAAAAAACTCGTTTATCGGATTAAAAATCTACAAGATGATCCAATCAAACGAATCATGTCGGAGATAAATCCATCATGTGAACTAATTGGATGGAATACGATTAGCCCAGATAAAGGCTTGTTCACTTTTTGGCAAACAAAAGGTAAATCAGCCCAAATAAAAGTCATCAAAGCTGCACAAAGTGAAACTTTCATAGATAGCTCTATCGAATTTACTGACGAAGCATCTTTTGAAAACAGCACCCATTGCCTCATAATGGCCTCCATTTTAGGACTTAGTCGGGACGAATTAAGCCTCAAAGCACGCGCTTTAAGGCCAGTCTCTATGCGTCTCGAGATGAAAGAGGGACTGCGTGGAAATACACTGATTGATGATTCCTATAACAACGATTTAGACGGCTTGCGCTTAGCATTACCCTTATTAAAGAAAAATAAACAAAAGAAAAGTGTCTTAATCCTGAGTGATTTTTTAGAAATAGGCATCCCAGAAAAAGAACTTTACACCACTATTGCCTCTTTAGTTCAACATCAAAAAATCGACAGATTAATCGGAATTGGCGAACAAATCATCCGAAATAAGTCCATTTTTAGTCAAATAGACGTATTCCATAGCACGGAGGACCTCATTGCTTCAGGACTATTAAATACGATAAATAGCAGCCAAATACTACTCAAAGGAGCACGTAAATACAATTTCGAGAAACTGGTTCATGCCTTAGAAAATAAGACACACAGAACGCAATTAGAAGTCAATTTAGATGCGATTCAGCATAATCTAGCGTACTTTAAAAAGGACATTGGACCAGAAACTAAATTGATGGTTATGGTCAAAGCCTTTGCCTACGGAACCGGCGCCATTGAAATCGCTACATTACTCCAAAACAGCGGAGTTGATTATTTAACTGTAGCCTATACAGACGAAGGCATTTACTTACGAAAACACGGCATTTATGTACCTATCATGGTCATGAATCCTCAAATTGAAGAATTTGATAAGCTTACAGAAAATGGTTTAGAACCAGAAATCTATAGCTACGAATTACTTAAAGCCATCGACGAATATGGCACACAACAAGGCAAAAACATCAAAATCCATATCAAGTTAGATACTGGCATGAAACGCCTTGGCTTTGAACCATCTGAAATCGCAACATTAAGCGAAAATTTAGCCCAAATGCCTCATTTATGGGTAGCTAGCATATTAAGTCATTTGGCAGCCGCAGATAGCCCTCAACACGCAGATTTTACAGAAGAACAAATAAAAAGATTCAATTCAGCCGCTGCTGAAATCGAAACAAGCATTGGATATCAAACCATCAAGCACATCGCAAACTCCGCTGCCATCCAAAGTTACCCAACAGCACGCCTCGATATGGTCCGTTTGGGCATCAGTTTATATGGAATCACAGGTAATCCGAACGTAAAAAACAAAATCGAAAACGTTTTAACCCTTAAAACGTCTATATCACAGATCAAAAACGTCGCTCCTGACGAGACAATTGGCTACGGAAGACGTGGTAAATTAGCCGGTTCTGGTCGCATTGCAACCCTTGCTATCGGCTATGCAGATGGCTATTCGAGATCCCTTGGAATGGGCAAAGGAAGCTTCGAAATAAAGGGTCATTTATGCCCAACCGTAGGTTCCATTTGCATGGATATGTGCATGGTAGATATCAGTCAATTTCCCGACATTTCTGTCGAAGATACCGCCGTAGCCTTTGGCGGAAAAATACAATTATACGAATTAGCCAAACAAGCTGAAACCATCCCTTACGAACTGATGACAAATATCAGTGAGCGGGTTAAGAGGGTGTATGTGACGCAGTAAGCAGTAGCTAGTCAGCAGTGGTTAGTAGACAGTCCGGAGGGAATGAGTCCGAAGGAGTGTGTCTATCTATACTCTCTAATCTCCACTCTTATATCTCTTCTCTATACTCTATTATCTACAAACTAAATAATTAGCGATACAGCTATTTATAATATTATTACTTAACATTATTGCTAATTATTAATTGTTTAATTCGCTAATTAATTAGTGCTGCCGCTAAATAGGCTATCAATAAACTGATTTGGAGATTTAAAATCAATATATTAACTTAGCTAAATATCAAATAATAGCATGGCTGTAGAGAACATCGCAAAAGCTTTAGGGGATGAGTCCAGAAGGAAAATCATCGAACTATTGAAGGAAGGAGAGCTTCCAGCTACGGCTATATTTGATCAATTTGAGTACGCCGCCCCTACTATCTCCAGGCATTTATCTGTTTTAAAGGATGCTGGATTAGTGAGTACACGTAGAAACGGAGTCTTTATTTACTACCAGTTAGAGAAGGATGCGTTACGTCAATTAGACGAATGGCTCTCCCCTTTCCTACCAAAAGCAAAGACAGCCCCGAAAGAAAAATCGAATCCAGTGCCTAAAATACCGAAAGAAAACCCTTTCGATAAATTCCAGTCTGAATTTTAAAATAGTAGAATAATACAATTTTTATGAAGCGATTTGTGTTCATCATTCGAGGTCCAGTAGCCGGAATTTCCAGCGAATCTAGCTTAGCATCGGAGGCAGAATTAGACCAAATTCGCACCTGGTTAAAAGGCTTAAAATCGACTTATGCTGATATGCTTTTTCAGAAATTTTCTGGTGAATTACAGGCGTTAAATCAGAGCGGAAAATTAGACAGTCGACTGATCCAACAAATTGATGGAGGAGAAATTTCTCAGATTGTCACACTGATTTTGCCTGGCTTAGAAGTGGCCGAAGAAATCGCAGCGAGTTTCCCCTTCCCTAACGAGTTTTATAGTCTAGAATTAAGAGAAATGGCTTAAACCCCTAATATATTCAATAAAAAAGGCCCTTACATTACGTATGGGCCTTTTTTATGCATTCGCGACGAGAATCGCGTATTTTTTATCTCCTTATAGATTGATCTCGCCTACCATATTCTCAGGCTTTACCCACGCATCGAATTCTTCGGCAGTTAAATAACCTAAAGAAATCGCCGTTTCCTTTAACGTAGAGCCATTTTTATGTGCAGTCTGCGCAATCTCCGCTGCTTTGTAGTATCCGATCTTCGTATTTAAGGCTGTTACTAACATCAAGGAGTTATTCACGTGCTTCTTAATATTTTCGTGCAGTGGTTCAATACCTACCGCACATTTATCATTAAATGCGACACATACATCACCAATTAAACGAGCTGAATGTAAGAAGTTATAGATCATCACTGGTTTGAATACGTTTAGCTCGAAATGGCCATTTGAACCACCAATTCCGATCGCCACGTCATTACCCATCACCTGTGCTGCTACCATTGTCATCGCCTCACATTGCGTAGGATTCACCTTACCTGGCATAATAGAAGAACCAGGCTCATTATCTGGGATATAGATCTCACCAATACCCGAACGAGGACCAGAGGATAGCATACGTACGTCGTTACCGATCTTCATCAAACTCACTGCAACCGTTTTTAAAGCACCGTGTGCCTCTACAATTGCATCGTGTGCTGCCAATGCCTCAAACTTATTCTCAGCTGTAATAAATGGTAATCCAGTCAATGTCGCAATGTGCTTCGCAACGTTCTCTGAATAGCCTTTTGGCGTATTAATACCCGTTCCTACCGCTGTACCGCCTAAAGCAAGTTCAGAAAGGTGTGCAAGGCTATTGTTAATCGCACGTAAACCATGATCTAATTGAGATACATAACCTGAAAATTCCTGTCCTAAGGTCAAAGGAGTCGCATCCATAAAGTGCGTACGACCGATTTTGACCACGTTTTTGAAGGCTTTTGCTTTGGCAGCTAAGGTATCTCTTAACTTCGTAATACCTGGAATTGTCACTTCGACTAAGGCTTGGTACGCCGCGATATGCATTGCCGTTGGGAACGTATCGTTCGACGATTGAGACTTATTGACATCGTCATTAGGGTGTACAAATTTCTGCTCATCTAGCAAATTTCCACCTTGTAAAACGTGAGCGCGGTAAGCAATCACCTCATTACAATTCATATTGGATTGAGTACCGGAACCTGTTTGCCAAACCACTAAAGGAAACTGGTCTGCCCATTGTCCACCTAAGATTTCGTCACATACTTGACCAATTAGGTTCTTTTTCGCCTCATCTAAGACGCCCGCCTCAAAGTTCGTGATTGCCGCTGCTTTCTTTAAATAAGCAAAGGCTCTAATGATCTCTTTAGGCATTTTATTAATATCCTGAGCAATCGGGAAATTCTCAATCGAACGTTGCGTTTGAGCGCCCCAATAAACATGAGCAGGCACTTGCACCTTACCCATAGTATCTTTTTCAATTCTATACTCCATACGATGTTTTGTATTAAATTTGTCTAAGTCCACAAAAATACCACCAAAATCAATAAGATGCTTACTATTTACGGAATTCCTGCTTGCAATACGATGAAAAAAGCGTTTGACTATTTAAACGAAAAAGGCATCCCCTTTACCTTCCATAATTATAAGAAAAGTGGTATCGATACAGCTCAATTACGCTATTTCATCGAGCAATTAGGCGAAGAAACGGTGTTAAACAAACAAGGAAGCACTTACCGTCAATTAAGCGACCAAGAGAAGGCTAATTTGGATGTATTTACCTTTCTACAAGAAAAAACATCTGCCATCAAGCGACCCATTTTCGTCTTGAATAACAGATGTTTTGCTGGGTTTAAACCAGAAGAATTAGATGTTTGGCTAACTACTTAATTAACCTTTGTAGAAGAGCCATTTGGCCATCTCTTTGACAGTAATTTTCTTACCGTACATCAAGATTCCTACGCGGTAAATACGGGCAGAAACCCAACTGCAGCCCAAGAAACCTAACACTAATAAAATCATAGAGGTGGCTAATTCCCACATCGGTACGCCATATGGCAAGCGCACCATCATATTAATGGGTGATGTAAAGGGAATCATTGAAGCCCAAAAAGCCATCGTACTATCCGGATCCTGCATTGTAAATTGCGCCATTATGAAGGCTAAAATAATTGGTAGCATCACAATAAAAGTGAATTGCTGGGCTTCTGCGGCACTTTCAACTGCACTCCCAATCGCAGCAAACAAGGAGCTATAAAGCAGGTATCCGAACAAGAAATAGAATAAAAATCCGCCTACCACTAGGGGGATATTCGTACTTTCAATCACTTTCGTTACCTCTGCCATAGGTGAAGCATCATCCATTTTCTTCGCCACTTCAGGGTCACCTTTTTTGATTTGCTCCATTTTCTGCTTCACAGGACTCGTACCATAGAAAGTAGAGGCCACTTGAGAAAGGCCTATTGTCAATACAATCCACAATAAAAACTGCGTCAAACCCACCATTCCAACGCCTAAAATCTTGCCCAACATCAACTGATGTGGCTTTATGGAGGAGATAATCACCTCGATAATACGACTACTTTTCTCTTCAATTACCCCATTCATGACCTGTGAACCGTACAATAATAAAGTGATATAAAGCAACATGCCCATCACACCGGCTAGGATCATCGCACCACCCGACGAAGAACTTGTCTCATCCCCCATCTCTGAAACGGTGATCGTTTCACTACTTACTTCGATTTGGGTCTTTTCATACACCTCCGAGGCTATACCAGCGTCCTTCATTAAAATGGCGCGTACTTTCTTCTCGATAACCCGCTCGATAGAAGACTTCAATGGAAGACTTAAATTCTTCTCAGAATAAATTTTGATGTCTTCTGAATGGGTTAACAGATCCTTAGGTAAGTGAACAAATGCGGTGTAACCCTCTTTGGAAAAAGAACCTTTCAAGTCAGAAACGGGTTTGTTAACGAGCTTAAATTCCACTTCTTTATCCACTAAGTCTGTCGTTTGAAATAAACCGCTCTCGTCCAAAATTTCAATTCGCTTTACCTCTTTGTCCTGCGTGGCTAACCAAATAGGTACCGCATAAATCGCTGTAATTAGGATAGGGCCTAGCAAAGAGGCAATCCAGAAGGATTTCTTTTGAATACGGGTCAAATATTCCCGCTGAATAACTAATAATATCTTGTTCATCGTCTATTTCGTTTCGCCTACTACTTGAATAAATATGTCATTAAACGAGGGAATTACATCCTTGAATTCGAATAAATCAACCTGCTTGATCAAGGCTGCAATCGCTTGATTTGTTTGATCTGGTTGAGCTAATTTGATGATAGCGCTATTGTTTTCGGGCGCTTTGGAAATAATTTCAAAGGCCTTAGATTCACCTAGATCACCTGAATACCTCACCTCATAGGCATGTTTCTTAAATCGATTCCTCACCTCATCTTTCTCTCCGGTTAATACGACTTGTGAATGATTAATCAAGGCGATACTATCGCATAATTCCTCCACGGATTCCATTCGGTGTGTAGAGAATAAAATGGTTGTCCCACGTTCTTTTAAGGCCAAAATCTCGTCCTTCAGCATATTCGCATTGATCGGATCAAAACCAGAGAACGGCTCATCTAAAATCAACAATTTAGGCTCGTGAACAACGGTGGCGATGAACTGGGTCTTTTGCTGCATTCCTTTGGACAAATCATCCACCGGCTTGTTCCACCAATCCTTTATATCCAGTCGAATAAACCAATCCTTTAATCTACTTAGTGCCTCAGCCTTAGAAAGGCCTTTTAATTGCGCTAAATACATCAGTTGATCACCTACCTTCATTTTCTTATACAATCCGCGCTCTTCCGGCAAATAACCGATTTGTTCTACGTGTTTAGGCTGCAAAAGCTCTCCATCGAACAACACTTGCCCCTCATCCGGTGCAGTGATTTGATTAATGATTCGAATAAGAGAGGTTTTACCGGCGCCATTGGGGCCTAAAAGTCCAAAGATTTGGCCCTTCGGAATCTCCAAACTCACTCCGGCTAAGGCTGTGTGATCCGCGTAACGCTTCACCACATTCTGAATTGATAATATCATAGAGTAAAATTAACTAGACGAATTTAAACAAAAAATGCGTTCAAATCCTGGCAAAAGGATGAACGCAAAATAAAAAGGATGAATGAAATTAGGCGATGATTTTGGACACAAAATCCCAGATTACGACTCCCATACTCACCGACACATTTAACGAATGCTTCGTGCCAAATTGCGGAATCTCTAAACTAAAATCAGCCTCTTGAATCCATTCATCATTTACCCCAAATACTTCATTACCAAACACAAAGGCATATTTTTGATCTTTTACCGGCTCGAATTTTTCTAACGAAACCGAACCTTGCACCTGTTCCACACAAACGATTTGATATCCATCAGCACGTAAAGCTTGGCGACTAGAAGCACCATCCTCAAAATAGACCCAGTCCACTGATTCATCCGCTCCTAAAGCCGTTTTTGAAATCTCCCGATGCGGAGGTTGTGCCGTAATTCCGCACAAATGAATGGCAGCACATTTAAAGGCGTCCCCTGTTCGAAAGGCTGACCCAATGTTATTCATACTCCTGATGTCATCCAAAACGACCACATAAGGAAACTTTTCCGTGCTTTTATAAGTGGATACATCGAGCCTATTCAGCTCATCCATCGATAATTTCTTAGACATAGTAGATTAGGCAATCCAAGAGAAAGGATAAGCCAATTCTGGCACCTTAACTCGATCTGCTAATTTTTCTAAACGGGCTGGCAAATTTGCGACATAATCACGTGCTTTCTCTGCTGATTCATTTAAACCCGTCATATTTTCAATATTCCAGTCGCTGATTAATCCCTTCATAATTGTCACATAATCGTTCGTCGTATAAACGCCTAAACGCTGCGCCGCATCCGAGAAATGCTCAAACAACGAGCTTTTCGCACCATTAATCTCCCGCAAGAAATGAGCTGGCATCACAATCTTCTTCTTCATCATATCCGCAAAAGCAAGCATCATTTCATTCGGATCTAATGCAAAAATCTCTGAAACGAAAGAGCGATAGGCTTTGTGGTGACGCAACTCATCTGCAGCGATTTGCGCACACATACGAGATAAAAGAGAGTTGCCGTGTTGCTTGGCCAAAGAGGCCGTACGACGGTGAGAAATATTGGTCGCTAATTCTTGAAACGAAGTATAAACAAAATTACGGTAGGGATCGGCAGAGGTTCCGATATCAAAACCATCTGCGATTAAGTATTGAGTGGAAACAGCTACGGCTTTCATATCCACCTTTCCTGATAGATATAGATAGGTTCCTAATAAATTTCCGTGGCGATTTTCTTCTGCTGTCCAGGTACGAATCCAGCGAGACCAGCCATCATTTTGATCTACTTGATTTACCGTATCCATGCCTAATAACCAAGATTCATAGGTAGGTAATGCCTCTTCCGTAATGGTATCTCCCACTAAAACCGCCCAATAATCATAAGGCAATTCATTCGCTGCCTCTTGTAAGGCTTTCACATCCGCAAAGAAGGAATCTTTAGTGGAATCCGGTAGCATATCAGCTGGTTGCCAATTGGTCTCGATCGGGATTAAGTAATCCTTCACGTAGGAGTCCATGTTTTTGGCCAATTCTGTCATGACCTCTAAGCGTGTATGAAATTGCGACATTCGTTTCTTGGTTAATTTAAAAGCAATCGAAGATAGTAAAAAATCCCTATTTAACCTCCCAAATGCGTAATTCCTTTATCCTGAGCTCTCCCCCTAAAGATATTAAGCGAACCGATTCATTCTTCTTCGGAAAGCGCAAGGAACTGATGGCCACTACGCCATCTTGAGCTAATAATTCTACAGTAGAACGATCCACTACCAATTGCATCACTTTGTCCTCACCAGGTATAAAAGGAGCCGATTGAATCATATCAAAACCTGGAGCAGGAATTTGGCCACTCAATCGACGATCAATAAACCAATCTTGACTCTTTTCATCAAAACCAATACGCGTTAATTCAGGATTCTCTTTTGCCTCATCACCTAATTCGATACCCCATTGCTTCGCATTAGTGACATCTACTTTAATCTCAATAACATAGGTTTTGCTCTGAAGAAATTTCATTCCCGATAAGGTTTTGCTGCCTTTGAGAACCAAATTTTTCGCTTCATAGCTCGGTTTTTGTTTCGTCAAATCAGGCTTCAACACCTGTCTTAATTTTAACCCTTGCGAAGTCTGTTCTAATGAAAGTGTTCTCGCCAAGGACATTTGACCCTTCCAAGGAAAAGTAGGCTGTTCCTTACCATAAGACCAACTCAACATCCAACCTAACCAAAACGTTTCTTTATTAACCGTGTTATAAAAGGGAATCGCCGCATAAAAATCACGTCCATAATCGACATAATTTACCTGTTCTTTCGGGGCATCATTCGTAAAGGTCTTGCCATCAAAATTTCCCACAAAATACTGCATCCCCACCGTTTTCTTATAAGGTCCCTGGCTTGATAAAGCTAGGACCCACTTCGTTTCTTTTGAATTTTCTACCGGCAATTCTAATAAGGAAGGACATTCCCAAATCATATCCACATCACCCTGAGGCCCAAATTCACTTAACAGTTTCCAATGAATCAAATCCGTAGAACCATAAAACTGGGCTGTATATTCCCAAGGCTTTACTACCGTCATCACAAATTGCTTCGATGGCGCGTGGTAAATAATATTCGGATCTCTAAAGTCTTTTAGATCAATGCTTAAAACCGGATTTTGGGCATATTTCGTCCAAGTCAAACCTTCGTCA
This sequence comes from Cytophagaceae bacterium, assembly GCA_947450865.1. Taxonomy (GTDB): domain Bacteria; phylum Bacteroidota; class Bacteroidia; order Cytophagales; family Spirosomataceae; genus Aquirufa. The sequence continues at coordinate 660 of CANFWR010000019.1, read as the reverse complement.
TTCGAAAAGGCCAAATGCTGTTCTTGTAAGGTATTAGGGTAATCAGCCGTATAAATGGCAATCAATAATGGCTTTTTAGGGTCCCCTAATCCTGAAACGTGATCCTTATCATACACCACACATCCAGAGAAAATATATTCTTTACCATGGGGTATTGCTACCGGCAATTCCTCCCAATGCAACAAGTCTTTGCTTTTCGCATGCCCCCAACTCATGTTTCCCCACTCGTTTCCTTTAGGATTGTGCTGATAAAAGAGGTGGTAATTACCGTTAATGTAGATTAAACCATTGGGGTCATTTGTCCAATTTTTCTTGGGAGTAAAGTGGATGGCAGGACGCCATTGTTCAGTCGATTGTTGTGCTAACGTATTAAACGCTAGAAGCGTTAAAATGAATAAAGTTGATTTTATTTTCATCAATTTGGAGATAATAAGCATTCTTGAAATGAGGATTAAACCAATCCCCTAGATTGTAATAAGTCGCCCCAGAAGGTAACGGATAAGCAATAGGATGGTGTCGATGACCAAAAACAAAAGCCTCAACCGTTGGCTTCAATAAAGCCGTTTCACGCACATAAGATACAATGTAATCCGTATCTGGATCAAAGGCTTGCTCCCCTTTCGTCATCGTGCTTTCCTTACGAGTAGATGACCAAAAATT
>CANFWR010000018.1 GCA_947450865.1 Cytophagaceae bacterium | reverse complement strand
CCCACGAAGGTTGGGTTAATCACTTGCGGATATAATCGAAATAAAGAGAATACGGGGTCAGTCTGGGCCTTTATTTGGCCAGCTAAAACTAACAAACACCCTAAAATCACAACTCGTAATTTCATTTATTTCTTCAAACGATTGATGTAAATATAAGTAGAAACCCGAGGTCTCACGCCATTGTAGTCTAAAATATAGAAATATACACCGTCAGGTAATAGTCCATCTCCTGCTAAAAGTGGGTTTCCAAGGTTCGTTTCTCCTCCCCAATTATTGCCATAATCCTTGGTCTCAAACACGATATTCCCAACTCTATCATAAACCGTTAGGGTATTAGGCGTCGTACGCATCACGCCTGGAATGACTAAATAATCATTTTTGCCATCTCCATTGGGTGAAATACCCTGGAAGGCAACCGGGTCACAAGCGTCCGGATCGATTCGGTTATCCACCCCATCGTGATCGCAATCTGGAAGGCCGCCATAATTCAAATCATTTTCCCATTCGTCTTTGATTTCATCCCCATCGGAATCCAAATCATTGTAATCTGGAAGTCCATCTTTATCTGTATCCACCGGATTATTTCGATCGCCACCTATCTCCACGATATCCGTGTAGCCATCTTTATCCGTGTCATAATTCACATCTTCCAATACGGTGATGGTCGTGCTATCTATGCCCGGACCTGTCGAATTCGTTGCTGTAACTATATAAGTTCTAGGTTTGGCTGGCCAAGTAGGCGTACCAGAAATTAGTCCTGTTTTCGTGTCAAAATTTAGGCCAGCCGGCAACAGGGAATCTATTTTAAACACATCTGCAATCCCTACCAAAGTAGGTTTGAAACTAACCGGGACTCCTTGTCTGAATACACCTGGTAATGGGTATTTAATTTCTGGAAAGGCAATAAGGACTTTAATGGAAATAGTAAAGGTGTCGTATCCCGTTGAATTAGTGGCCGTAATCACATAATCCGTAAAGTCCTGCGCTTTTGTAGGAGTCCCGGTGATGGATCCAGTGCTAGGATTCAATGTTAAGCCTGCCGGCAATGGTTTGTCCACCGTATATAGAGTAGGAATTCCTTGAACACTTGGGTTTAAAGGACTGATTTTGATTTTTTCAATATAGGTCTGCGGAGTCGTGTAGCTTAAACTGCTAGGACGAGGAACTACAGTCGCAATTCGAATCGTATCGGTCGTGGAGGCTGTGCTATTGGTAATAGTGACTACATAGGTAGTAGGAGGTCTTAAAACGGTAGGGGTCCCTGAAATGATTCCGGTTACTGGATCAAATACTAAACCTGTAGGTAGCGGTTTATTTAACGTTAACCCGGTAAAAATGCCTTTAATAACTGGGATTAATGGCGGATTTGTTTGGCCTGCAATAAATAAATCAACCCCCGTATAAACAGGATTAATTTGCGCTCCTAGTACAGGCTCCGGATAACTAATACGTGGTCTTGCAATCAATACGGTGATGATGACGCGGGCTCTCGCTGAACCTGTCGTATTCGAAGCCGTCACCCAATAAATGGTCAAAGGAACGGCTTTTGTAGGGGTTCCCGAGATGATTCCGGTGATGGGATCTAGGGTTAAACCATCCGGTAAAGCTTTGTCTATCGTATAGGTATCCACTTTTCCTATCACGGCAGGCTTTAATGGAGTTATGGCGATTTCCTCTTCATAAATAACCGGTGTGGTATATTTTAAATTTTTAGGCGGCGCAATGAGTACTTCTAAGTCCAAAGGTGCAGAGGTAGATCCGGTCGAATTAGATGCCGTTACTACATAGCGAATCAAACCGGTGAAGACGCTTGGTTTTCCCGTAATTTCACCGGTTGCCGTATTAAACGTAAGTCCCAAAGGCAAAGGTTTGTCTATCGAAAAGGACGTCGCTAAACCGGAATAGGTCGGTCTAACCGGTGCCAACGTACTATCTTGTATCAGTCGAGTCGGACTGAAATACGCTAAATTAGAGGGTGGAGCAATCACTACCGAAATGTCAATATTGGCTATGGCCGACCCAGTACTATTTCTAGCGGTAATAACATAGGTTTGCATTGAACTCAATGCGGTAGGAGTGCCACTGATAATTCCGGTTGTAGAACTAAAGGAAAGACCAGCTGGTAGGCTGCGGTCGATGGAATAAGTTGCCACGGTTCCGGAAACGGATGGAGCGATGGGTGGGATGACAAAGTTTTGGTACAAGACCTTAGGCGTAGCATACACCAGATTTCGCGGCCGCGCAATCAGTACTGTTATCACCACATTCGTTGAGGTAGATCCTGTCGTATTCGTCGCAGTTACCACATAGGTTGTGGTCGGTTTTGCCAAAGTAGGTATCCCAAAAATCCGTCCCGTCGACGTATCTAAAATCAAGCCGGCTGGTAAGCTAGGACTTACGGCATAAGAAGCAACTGCACCGGTTACACTCGGATCCAACGGCGTAATATCCACTCCTTCCTCGTATATGTTAGGCGTAGCATAAGACAATCCTGACGGCGCAGGAATCAATACCGTGATAGGAAGTGCATACGAACTGGAACCCGCCGCGTTTGTTGCCGTTATCGTGAATATAGTCCTAGGGATGGCCTGCGTAGGAATCCCTGATATTCTTCCCGTGCTGGTGTCAAAAGTGAGACCAGCTGGAAGCGGTTGATCAATCGAATAAGACGCTACAAAACCCGTCACCGTAGGGCTTAGGGTGCTAATAGGAGTCCCCGTGTAATAAACCGGTGGATTGACATAGGTCAAATTCGTAGGAGGCGGAATTGTGACCGTAATATCAACAGTAGTGGATCCTGTATTTGTCGAATTCGTTCCCGTAATAGTGAATGTAGTTCTAGGGATTTGAACGGTAGATGCCCCTGAAATGATACCAGTGTTCGGATCTAAATTTAGTCCATTAGGCAATCCTGGGCTGATCGAAAATGTATTAACAACCGTTCCATTTTTGTTGGGAACTAATGGAGTAATCGCCACTGTCTCGTAATACACGTTAGGCGTCGTGTAGGAAATTTGTGGCCGGGCGATGAGGACAGTGATGTTCGTGGTGGCTGTGGTAAATCCGGTGGTGTTTGTCGCTGTGATGGTATAATTTGCGCTTGGCGTGGCGAGAGTAGGAGTACCATTGATTTCCCCTGTACTTGGATTTAAATTAATGCCAGCCGGTAAAGTGGGATAGATATCATATCTATCTACTATTCCAACGACCCCAGGATTAATAGGGGAAATAGGAACACGTTCTTCAAAAATTAATGGATTAGTATAAGTCAAATTACTAGGCGCCGCAATTTTCACACTTATGGTAATGGGAGCCGTGACAAAATCAGTCGAGTTAGACGCTCGAATAACATACACAGTACTCGGGCTTGCTGCAGTAGGTGTACCAGTTATTTCCCCAGTCGTGGGGTTCAAGCTTAATCCCGCAGGTAAATTCGCTGCAGTAAAGGTGATTCCTGTTCCAGTAATAGTAGGCCTAATCCCAGTGATGGGTACTCCTTGCGTTAAATCATTAGGGGAAGAATACCCAAATCCACTTGGCGGAGGAATAACAACTCTTATGCTCGTGGTGTAAATAATGGAGGCTGTACTATTAGCGGCGGTAATTGTATAAATTATAGGAGGACTTAAAACGGAGGGGAATCCACCTATTTCTCCTGTTACAGGATCAAATGAAAGTGCCCCAGGTAATGTAGGGCTAATTGTATAACTGGAAACCGTTCCTGTAATTGTGGTGGGAGGAATGGGGGTAAATGGCGTATTTAAATAGAGGGTAATGGGGTTAGGATAACTCAAATTACTCGGTGCCGGTATTACCACATCAAAAGAGAAAGTTTCGAAATGATCTCCATTTGCATTAGAACCTTTTATCACATACGTATTAAAGCCAGTCGTTTGGGTAGGGGTACCTGAAATAGTTCCAGTATTGGGGTCTAATGATAATCCGCCTGGTAATGGAGTGGATGTGGTATAGGTGGACACTACTCCTCCAGTCGGGTCCTTGACGGGTGTAATGGGTACAATTGGGCTACCTGTAAAAAAGCGAATAGGTACATTATAGCTGAAATTAGGAGGTGCAATAATGACCGTTATATCAATATTAGAGTCCGTAGAGCTCGTTGAATTGGAGGCTCGAATAGTGTATCTAGTGGTTGGACTAGGAACTTGTGGCGTACCTGAAATTCGCCCCGTTGTATAATCAATTGATAATCCGCTCGGTAAAGTAGATCCTGGAGCCATGGCAAACGTTACTCCTGCTCCCGATACAGTGGGTTGAATTGGGGTGATGGGAGTATATTGGGTAAATGTGTAATTACTTGTCGGAAAATTTAAGCCGGAGGGTGGTGGAATGACAACAGTAAATACAACAGTTGCTGTGGTCGCCCCTTGGCTATTTCTTCCTTCCACTACAACGGTTACCGGAGTAGGATTTAGAGTTGTAGGGGTTCCATAAATGTCTCCAGTATAGGGATCAATTTGCATTCCAGGGGGCAATGTTCCGCTGATGATGCTAAAAGATTCAAAATAACCAATCGAGCTGGCAATAGGTACGAGATTTTGTTGATTTACGATTAGTTTAACCGGCGAATTATAGCTTAAAAAGGCAGGGGCAGCTAAATTAATTTGAACCGTAGCTGTGTAATTGTTTGAAACACAGCCAGTGGTTGTATTTTTTACATTAACACTGAAATTATAGCTTCCTATTTGGCCAAAGGGAATATTCACTGTCAAAGAACTTCCCCCCATAGAAGCATTCGTAATGGGGGTAAATCCATTCATATTGATGGAATTCGCGGAAAACTGTGAAGGGTTATTAGTCGTGGCAGTATAAGGAATTTCAAATGAACGATCATTGGAGGTAATCGTAGGAACAGCTCCTAAACTAATGGTGGGTAGGGGGTTTACGACTACGGTTATCGGGTTACTCGCTGAACTCGTGATTCCATTAACGGAGGATTTTGCAGTATAAACCCCTGCTTGATTGACGGTTATGCTTTGTCCACTGGACGATATGGCTACATTGTCTTTAAACCAAGTGATATTGCCGCTCAAATTGGAAGTCAGTGTGGTGGAACTTCCTTCGCAAATGGCTTCGGAACCTTTATTTTCCCATAATTCAAAGGTTAAAGTACCATTGTTATTTGAATCGCCATCCGTAAAGTTGTATTTAGAACCACCCGCCCAAGAACCTATGTAATATTCATAAATGTGATCTGCAGCATAACCAACTGGAAAATTAGGCTTAGGTGGACAGGCTGACATTAATTTCCAAGTAGCCTCTGTACAAGTAGCATTTAATAGGGGTGAATCTGTTCCTATTGGATTGGCAATATTGGAATTATAATAGGCCGCATCCATATAGAGTGCTGTTGAAGCGGCATTGGTTCCAAAAGTTCCTTTGACTTTAATCTTATAGAAATAATTTGAATTAGTAGAAGAAGAAATTTGGCTAGATGTACCAAAATTAAACTTCATGTTTTTTAAGTCTTCCCCTAATTTAAACCATCCTGAAGTGGTACTGCTCCCCGAAATCATAGGCGCTGGACTCACCGATTGGGCGCGCGCTATGAATTGGATAAACACAAACAGATAGAGAAATAATTTTCTCATGTATTATGAAGAACAGATAGATACTAAAATTACGGAAAATAAATGATTTACGATTTATTTCCCCTTCCAATAATTCGCCAGCGCGGAACCATTAATGTTCATGACTGGGCCAAAAATCGCAGCAGGCAATCCCAGCGTTCCCACCTTTCCCATGGCCATGGCGAGGCCCGATGCGAGTCCCGCGTTTTGGAGCCCAACTTCGATGGCTATAGTCCGGCAATCTTGTTCGGGTAATCCGCTCAAGCGACCACCCCAATACCCTAAAATAAAACCAATCACATTGTGTAAGAGGCAGGCTAAGACAAGTAAAGGTCCTACAGCTAGTAGCGCATTTCTGCCATTTGCCGTGATAATAACCACAATCGCTCCTATGCTCCACATGGAAATTGTGGGAAGGGCGTTTTCAAACCAGGCAAAGCGAGCTCCTATTATGCGATTGTAAAGAACACCTGCAGTAATGGGAAATAGGATCAATTTCGATATTTCCCAAATCATCGCCATCAAGTCGATTTCGATTAATTGTCCAGCTAGGTTCTTCATTAATAACGGAGTTAAAACAGCAGCTAATAATGTAGATATGGAGGTAAGTGTGAGGGATAAGGCTACATTGGCTTTGGCCAAATATGACATCACGTTAGAGGCTAAACCACAAGGCATACTTCCTACTAGAATGATTCCTGCCGCAATTTCAGGAGGGAAAGAAAAGATCTTTGTTAAACCCCAGCCCACCAGAGGCATGATGCTAAAATGCAAAAATACCCCTAAGAAAACGGCCTTAGGCGTACGCATCACTTCCGTAAAATCGGTTAATTTCATCGTAGACCCCATGCCAAACATGATGACTTGCAATAAGGGAATGATTAGCGCTTTGAATTTAAAATCACCTATACCTAGAAAAGGATCTGGAAATAGAAGCGTTAATATGACAGCAGCAATGATACTGAAGGAGAATTTAAGTCCTTTCATCTTTTGGTTTTTGCTGTCAATTTACGAAAAATTAATTGTTCAAGGTTCCTTCTGTTACCCATGCTTTGATTTGGCTGATTTCGCAAGCGCTTATACTTACCGTTGCAGAAGGCATGGCAATATATCCAGCAGCATGCGAGATTGTTCCCACTAATTTTCCATTGGCCGCTTGAACCTTCACCGTTGCATACGAATTTAAATCGATGCCTGCAGACGGGGAGGACCCACTATGGCAACCCGTGCAATTGGTTCTTAAGGTGGGTAATATGGTATTAGCAAAGCTGACATTTGTTGCCACACAATTTCCTGAGGCCAAACAGGAATTGTTTTTTGCCCCTTGCTGCATCCATTTTAACAAAGAGGTCATTTGACTGGCTGCCAAAGGCCCTTTGGGAGGCATATAGCCAGTCACAATACTTCTGTAGAGGGTGCTGTTAGCAGGGTTAGTAGTCGAACTATACGCTCGGATGTGCGTATAATCCGTTAAAATCACCCCTTCTTTGTGGCTAATAGCATCATGGCAACCACTCATGGCGCAATTAGATGTGATCAGCGGAAGAATGGTCTGGTTGAAATAAACCGTGTCAGGGCTACAAGTCGCGGATGCTGGGGTGCTCGGATTGGATACCGTTCCAGAATTCGTATCTGCTCCCGAAGAAGTAGGGGAGGGTTGGTTTTTGTCATTTAAACAGGACAAAACTAGTACAATAACCGCGAAAAAACCTATTCTTTTCATTTCTTCGTGTAGTTCATTCTAGAAGAGATTTTGATGACCTCTGCGATTTTGGCAAACACAATCTTAGGGATATCCACTTTGTAATCCACTAATTTCACCTCAAACTGACAAGTTAAGGCAAGTGTTGTCCCCGTAGAAACAATCGTTCCTTTCAACTCGATGGGACGTGTAACACCGTGAATAGTAGCTGATCCAGATGCGGTGATAGGGTAGGTTCCGGCTACAGTTAGGTCTACTGATTCCTTGATTTTTCCTTTAAAGGTCGCTGATGGGAATTTTTCACTTTCCAAATAATTCTCGTTAAAGTGCTCCTGCATCAATTTATTAGGGAAGACGAAATTCGTGATGCGCATTTGAACTGCTACTTCGTTCGTCGCCGTATTGATGATGCTGGAAACAGATTTATTGACGGCATCGATATCCTCCATCGGAGTTTTGGAGAAGAAAGAAACCTCACCATTTGTGGTAATAAAAAGTTGTGCTTTGGATTGGAAACCAACAAATAAAAGGGCTAAAAAGAGTAATTTTTTCATTTTTTCTTAGGTTCTAAACTAAATGTACGGGCCATATTGAAGCCATAAAAGATGTCGCCATTGTCCCAGGAGCCCAGGGTTTGGCCGATAAAGTGTTTTTCGATCATGCCACGTGAATTCGTGAAATGTAATTGGAAAACGTGTCCTCCCGTTTCAATGTCAAAACCAACGGCAAAAGAATCTTGGTAGGGATATGGAGTGCCGGCTTTGGCCAAATACAGTTTTTTATCCACTAAATTTTTATAATACTCAAATGACAAGCTCAAGCGATTTGTCAATTTATAGCGACCACCTAAACCCAGTGCAATCTGGTTATTGTCAAAGTTCACACTCTCCGCCTTATTGTTATGTAAAAAAGTAGGCATCACTTGTAACGATAATTTATCATCGAATTTCCGAGCAATGAGTAATTGGCCTACATAGGTTTGTCTCTGCAAATCATTTGAATAGTGCATTACCGTTCCGGATTCCATCGTATAACCCGAGTTCATGGTATTTGTGCTCGTGCCACCATAAAGGGTAATAGTGACAGGAACTCGATTCGATTGTTTAATGACTTTATATTTCGAATATACATCGTAGGTCTTTTCAATGCTCGAACGACCCGCGCCAATTAACCAATCATCGGTCAATCCATATTCTAAACCTAAGCGGATGCGTGCCTCATCAAGACCAAAAAAATTATTGATAAAGCCTGAGTTAACAGCACCAAATCGATGCGAAATCCAAAAATTTAGATGTTGTTTCGCTATTGTTTCGATGGTTTGGCCATTTATTAAGCGAGAACCCTTAAAAGTTGCCTGTGTATAAGTGACCTTTTTTGCATCCTCTTTGTTCAGCATGTCTAAAAGATCATCCTGAGCAAAAAGAGGGCTGCTACACAAAAGAAATATGAATAGTTTTTTCATTACGAGAATACGTGTAGGCTAGTTCCTGATAAAGTGGTTTGGTAGGCTTTGATTCCTCTTGATCCGGTAGAGTTTGTGCCCGTTCCAGTCGTGGAATAAGTTGCACCGTGAACGGTACAATAAAATCCACCCCCACTGTAAATCACGTTTGCCCGGCCTTCATGTGAACAAACTTGGGTCACGGCTGCGAAGCTAGTGCTAGAAACACGTGCGACTACTACCCCATTTGCAATGACGTAATTTCCCACGGTATTTAATTTTGAATAGGCTGCGTTGCTGAGGTCTAAGGTAAAATCGACATTGCTGGCTGGTGTAACGGATTCGTTTTGGCAAGAAGAGAGAGCGGAGGCTCCACAATAAACGGCTAAAAGAGATGCGCCTTTTAGGCCTAATGATTTCAAGAACTCGTGGCGTTTGATTTTGTTTTCCATGCTATTTAGGGATTTAGGACAGAAATTTAGCCAAAATTGTGCGGTTAATAAATGATTATTATCAGGAGTCGATGAATGCGCTTTTCAAAATGATGAAATGGCAAATAGGGCAGATAAAGGGAAATGGTTATATTTGAAGATAAATAAGAACAAATGCTAGAAACCTTTTTGATTCGTTACGCGCTAAATTTACTTTTTACGTTCATCGTGGTGCGGTTTATATATTATCCTAAATACCGGAATAACGACTTCGTTTTCACCTTCTTTTTATTTAATACCATTCTTTTTGTGCTGTGTTATCTGTTAGCGGAAGCTGATTTGAAGTTTGGTTTTGCCTTCGGATTATTTGCCTTGTTTTCGATGTTTCGCTACCGCACAGTGACGGTGCCCATCGGTGAAATGGGCTATTTTTTCTTAGTGGTGACGCTGGGAATTATTAACTCTTTGGCCTCTTTAGTGAACATTGAGATGCTTTTAGTGGCTAATTCGGTGTTAGTGGCGATGACTTTTTTGCTGGGTAGAACTTTGTCGCTGACGCATGAGAATTTCCAAACGCTGAATTACGATAACCTTGGATTAATTAAACCAGCAGAGCGCACTGAATTATTAAAAGATTTAACCGAGCGCACGGGATATCCCATTCACAAAGTGCAGGTCGTTAAGGTTGATTATCAACGTGGGATCGCACAATTAAGGGTGTTTTATTTCTCCAAAGAAAATGAGTCCGGATCCCTTGATTTAGATGCATAAGTTTCTTTTTCTTCTTTTTCCATTCTTTGCCTTTGCTCAAAAAGATACTTTGCAAGAGGTTCGGGTTAACGGTATTCGCTCAGAGATAACGAGCGACCCCGGGAAAAAAGTATTTCAGGTGGGGGCGAATTTGACGAATTTGGGAGGTAATTTGTACGATGTTTTGAGTAACATTCCCTCCATTTATGTAACCAGCGATGGGAATGTGAATTACCGAGGAAATCAAAATCTAACCATTTATTTTGATGGAAAACCTGCCGGAATTTTGAGTTCCTCTCGGGCAAATGCCTTGAGTCTATATCCAGCAGATCAGATCGATCGCATCGAAATCATCTCGAATCCTGGGGCTAAATATTCAGCAGAAGGAAGCTCAGGAATTTTAAACATCATTTTAAAGAAAGGGGCTAAAACGGAATCCTTGCGTCTGAATTCAAACCTCGGAACGAACGACAAATATGCGCTTTCTGCTACTTATGCAAAAGGATACAAACGTTGGACGCATTTGGTTGATCTTAATCTGCGCCAAAACATTCGTAACAATTACCAATACCTCTACCGCGAAAACCCAAGCCCTTTTGGCTTTTCTCAAATTGCCCAAACAACCAACGAAATCAACCGCGATTTCAACCAATCCATTCGCCTAAATTCGATTTATACTTTCAGCAAGGACCGGACTTTCGGGATTTCATTTATTGGCCGTTTATCGTCTGATCACAATTCGGAAGTGCGCTATAATAAAAGTGAATTCAGCTATGCTGCAGACCGCTTTTATGCTCGCGATGCTGATAAGAATGGACGCGATGTAGGCTTTGATTTGAACCTATCGTATAGTCCTAGCGCAAACGGTAAGATCGATTTTTTATGGATCCAAAACCAAGGTTCCGACGACAATCAATTCTTTCAGCACTACTATTACGGGGATTTTGACACCCCTAACCCAAACATTCCTGTTCGCTACGAGCGTTCATCTGCCTCCAGTGCAAACTCCACCTTGTTATTGCAAGGCGATTGGACTAAGTCCTTTTCAAAAAAGCTTTCGCTTGAATATGGATTTAAATTCAACTCGCGCTTTTTCGAAAATTCGTTCTTATATGAAAAACAGAAAGAGGGGATTTATGTTAAAGATCGTGTTCGTTCGAATGGCTTTAGGTATGCAGAACACATTCAAGCCGCCTATATTTCCATTTCTCAAAAAGCGCGTTACCTTCAATTGGATGGTGGTCTCCGCGTCGAGGCCACAGAAATTGGGGGCGATGTGTTACAAAACTATGTGAATCTATTTCCATCACTTTCCATATTGCACCCCATTTCTACTTCACAGTCGATTTCGTTTGCCCTTTCTTCCCGGATCACCAGACCGAGTTATAAGTCCCTGAATCCGTTCATCTCCTTTGCGGACCCTTTGAATTTGAATGCGGGTAATCCTTCTTTGAAGCCGGAAAAGGCTCTTTTACTGGAACTTTCTCACGTGAAAGATTTTAAATCTCTTTCTGTTTCTAACTCGGTTTTTTATCGCGAAATCACCGGATTAGTCGGCCGTGTGAGAACCTTTTTAGATGGAGATACGACCTTGACGCGGTATGAGAATATCTCCAAATCCCGTGCTTGGGGTTTCGAGAATCTCAGCACCTGGTCCGTTTCAAAGGCTATAAAAATAACCCTTAGTTCCTCCGTGTACCAGACCGATTTGCAAGGTTTGATTAATGGGACGCAAGTTTCTGAGAACCGCTGGAGCTGGAACTCTCGTTTGAACCAGCAATTCAAATGGAAAAACAATTGGTCAGCTCAGCTTTCGGGAATATACCAGTCTGTTCAAATAAACCCTTTGGGAATCATCAATCCATATTATACCGTAGATCTGGGTTTGAAGAAAGACCTAGGACGACTCACTATTAATGCTCGGATTAACGATTTATTTAACACCCAAAAAACGATCTACGACTCCCGTCCTTTCGGTTTTGTCAGCGACCTCGAACGCAAGAAAGAAACCCGCATCTATTACATAGGCTTCAGCTATAAGTTAGAAAGCAAGAAGATGAAAGAGGCTAGGGAGAGGAAGAGGGTGAACGAAGAAGAAATAGATATCGAAGATGACTAAAGCTCAAAACGAATGCTAAAAATGCGCTGCGCGATATTTTTACGCATTTCGTTTTAATCTTCTCTCTCTTTCTATAATTAGATTAGAGATGAGAGAGTAGAGATAAAAAGGATTGATTTTGGACTAGTGATACCAAAAATTATATCGAAGGTCAATTTTCGTATCACTAGTCCAAAATCGGACTTTATTTGCTCTTCACTCGACTCTTCTCCGCATCCAACCCCGTCGCTCTCTCCCTCGCCCCCTTAATAGCCATATTCCCAAAACGGTACGTGAAGTTCAAACGAACCACTCGCGAATCTTGACGAGGCTTAACCACGATATCAAGATCCCCATATTTGATGAAGACATCTGGGTTAGAAGTATAAAGTACGTCTTGTGCATTTAGGCGAATGACGCCGCGTTTGTTCAACACCGTTTTTTGGACTCCTAAATTTAATGCTCCACCTGCTCCAAAAATAAAGGCACTCTCTAAACCACCAGAGAAGTAGTTGCCGCCGATTTCCAAGCGATATTCCTTAGGAAGGGTAAAGATGTGATTCGTGTTAAAATAGAACATGTTTTGCGAAGGGCTCAGGTTGACGTTTTCTACTTTTCCGGTTAGTTCCGCCCTATTAAAGTAGATGTCGTTATTAGTCGACCACCATTTCGCTAACGGAATAGGCAAGGAGAATCCTAAGCTATAATTAGTTCTTTCCGCCATATTAGCGGTTGTCTGATACGATTTTCTAGCTTGCGTGTCTTGCTTTAGTATCTCCGTGATCACATTCGTTGTATGGCTATAGCCCAAAGTCGTGCTGAAAGCCCCCTTATAGGTGTGGCTTAATTCCAACGAGTTTGTTAGTTGAGGAGTTAACATCGGATTACCCACTTTGAAAGTGTAGTTGTCCAAAAAGAACACAAATGGGTTCAAATCCCCATAACTAGGACGATCGATGCGACGCGAATAATTCAAGCCAATGCTGTGGTTTTTAGAAAGATCATATTGGAAAAAAGCACTTGGGAATAACTGAGCATAATCCCGGTGGAAGGTAGAATCTTTCGAGTTCGCCGTGTAAGCTTGCGACAATCCATCTGCTACTGTCCATTCCCCACGCAAACCGATCTGGTAACTGAATTTGCCAATCGCGCGTTCCGTGTTCAAGTAGGCGGCGTGAATTTGCTCGGTGTAGACAAAGTGATTGCTTTGGCCCGTTAAAAAAGTGAAGGTAGCGGCTCCATCGTTCTTACCCTGGAAGCGCAAATCGTTATCCGTTTTCACATAAGATGATTTCAATCCCGTGCCCCATTTCGATTTCAAGAAGGAGGGAAGGACGTAGTCGAGTTTGAAAGAATATTGGTCCACCAGCGATTTTGCATTATTCAATAATAAGGAATCCGCCTTCAATGGGCTAAAATCCCCTTTCTGAAACTGTGAACGCAAATTAGAACCACTATTATCCACAAATCGCGCATAGTCTAGGTCAATCGTTAATTCGCGACCTGTGCTGTCGTAAGTATGCTTGAAGTTGAAATTGGCGGCGTAATTATGGCTCGGATTTCCCACGTTATTGTAGGTATTTAATCGAGTCAATGCCGTACCACCACTCGTATATTGTATCGTCTGATTCAATCCATTGTTCAACGTATATTGGTTGATATTTCCTGAGACCAAAATACCCAAAGTCGTTTTCTTCGAGTAATACCAGTCCACGCCACCTTTTAATTGGGTCGTTTGGTTCTCATTTTTAAAACCATATCCATTCTCCCAAACTTCATTTTGGGTTCTAAAATAACGGGTTAAATAATTGCGCTCAAAAGTTGTTCGGTTTACCACTGATCCATTCCCAAACCAGTTCCAACCATTCTTCCGATAATTCAAGTTCAGACCAGTGCTTTGGCGAGAATAAACCCCTTGGGCTAAAGTCGCGTTCGCAGAACCATTCAGACCAATATTGGAATTCTTTTTTAACTTGATATTGATAATTCCACCCGTTCCAGCCGCATCATAGCGAGAGGACGGATTTGCCATAATCTCGAGTTGAGAGACTTGGTCAGCCGGTAAATTCTTTAAATAATTCGCTAAGTCCGACCCTGTTAAATAGGAGATTTTGCCATCGATCATCACTTTGGCCCCCGACTTTCCACGTAAGGAAATGTTCCCGTCTTTGTCCACAATGACACCGGGCGACCTCTCCAACAATTCCATGGTTGTATTTCCCGCTGCCATCGCAGAGTTCTCTACGTTAACGATGGTTTTGTCTAGCTTTTTTTCGATGAACGGTTTCGTCGCCGTTACTTTTACTTCCGCTAATTCAGTGCTTAAGGGCAACAAAGTAATGGCGCCTAATTCAATTTTTGAATCGGCTGTTATTTCATCTAGAGTGATTTTCGTTGGTTTAAACCCTGTCGATTGAAGTGTTAGGGCGAATTTACCTAGGGGTAATTTTGAGGCACGTAATTCTCCATTTTCATCCGTATTCATCCCTTTTACCAGGCTTGAATCGACCGCTTTTTTCAAAAGAACGGTCGCAAAAGGTAAGGCTTCTTTATTAGAATCCTGGAGGCGAAGGTGTAAGGAATTTTGGCCAAAAGCCGTAATCGAACAAACGAGTAGTAAGGCAATAAATTTCATAGGGACAAAGTTCCCACAAAAAAGTGTCAGCAAGAAGCGATTCTTGACAAAAGGTTAATTTCCCATTTAAAGCACAAAGAATAAAGCACAAAGCACAAAGTTGGAATCAAAAAAAGGGCCGAAGCCCTTTTTTGATAGTATAGTGATTTTGTAAAGCACAAAGCATAGAGCAAAAAGCATAAATTGGAATCAAAAAAGAGTCGAAGCCTTTTTTGATAGTATAGTTATTTATAAAGATCCCCTAATCTTCTTTATTCTTTGTGCTTTATGCTCTATTATTTTAAAACCGTAGGTTTTAGTCTAAAAATCATCCCCGGATTCTCCACCCCAATATACAAATACCCATCGCGGCCTTGCTCCACATTACGCATACGACCCACGTTGATTAATACCTTTTCTTGCTTTACCACTTTGTTGTTCTTCACCTCCACACGGTTCAAATAATTGAAACGTAAGGAACCGATCATCAAGTTGCCTTTCCAAGCCGGGTATTTATCACCCGTTACAAACGTTAAACCGGATGGAGCAATGGAAGGGATGAAGTAGGAGACAGGTTGTTCCATGCCTTCTTTTTTGGAAATAGCCGAGATCGGTTTTCCATCATAGTTAATACCATAGGTAATCACTGGCCAGCCGTAGTTTTTGCCTGCTTGGATGATGTTGATTTCATCACCCCCACGAGGACCGTGTTCGGTCTCCCAAATATCGCCCGTCCATGGATTCGTCGTCAAACCTTGTGGATTACGTTGTCCGTAAGAATAGATGCTTGGGTGATCGGTATTCTTAAATGGATTATCTGCAGGAACTGATCCGTCATCATTTAAACGGTGAATCTTTCCGTTATCACTATCTAATTTTTGCGGGAATACTTTTTCCATTCCACGCTCTCCCACAGAGAAGAAAATATGGCCTTGTTTGTCAAACGTAATACGAGATCCAAAGTGCAAAGATGTTTTCGTATAAGGCTTCGCTTCGAAAATCTCTTGCGCCTCTACCCACATGTTGTCTTTGATTTTTCCACGAACGATAGCCGTTGTGTTTACTTTGGAACCATCCTCCATTTTAAACTTCGAGTACGACAAATAGATCCATCCGTTTTTCTCGAATTGAGGGTGAAGTGCGATATCTAATAAACCACCTTGACCTTGAGCGTACACAGCAGGTGTGCCTGTGATGGCTGTTTTGTTGCGTTTTTGGTCTACTTTATACAATACACCGGCGCGATCTGTAACCAAATAATCGTTCGAAGGTAACTGTACAAAACCCCAAGGGCTATCTAATCCTGTTACGATTGTATCTAAAGCAATCGTCATTCCATCCGACTTGAAGATGTTCGAAGTAGGCTTGTTAGCGAACTTGTATTGTTCTACACCTGCTAGGTTTTCGACGATTAAATCGGCTAATTTTTCAATCTCTTTTGGCGTCAACACTTCTTTCCAGGTAGGCATGCCTAAATCCGGATAGCCGTTTGTGATGCTCTGCAAGATTTCTGATTTTTTATCTCCGTGTTTCCACTTGCGATCTACGAATGCTTCCACTTTTTCACCGTGGCAAGACGCACAATATTTGGTATAATTCACCTCTGCAGGTTCTTCGGTAACAGCCGGCGCCTTCGATAAAGACATCGTGCTCAATGCGGCCATCGCAATCAGGCCAATAAAGGATATTTTTTTAATCATAGCTGGATAAATTTTCAGCCACTAAGCTAAATATTAATTTCTATATTTCTATCTTTAAAGCTTACCTGATTCAACATATGAAAAAAATCTTACTCCTTCTTTTCTTTGCGTCGCTGACGATTCGCGCGCAGGTTCCTAGCCCTAAATCGCATTTTGGCTTTAACATAGGCGATAATTACCATTTAGCTACGTTTACGCAGACCGAAGCTTACCTGAAAAAGGTGGCTGCGTCGTCTAATCGCGTAAAATTGCAGTCCATTGGGGAGACGGAAGAGGGTAGAAATCAATATATGGTCATCGTATCCGATCCGGCAAATATTAAGAATTTAGCGAAGTACAAAGCGATTTCGCAGCGTTTGGCGCGGGCGGAAGGATTGTCTGAGCAGGAAGCTAAGTCTTTGGCCAAAGAAGGAAAAGCCATCGTCTGGATCGACGGCGGTTTACACGCCACAGAAACCGTGGGAATCCACCAATGGATCGAGTCGATTTATCAATTCACAATAAGAAACGATGAGGAAACGAAACGTATCCTCCAAAACACCATCATCCTATTCGTTCACGCGAATCCAGATGGTCAAGAACTCGTTTCCAATTGGTACATGCGCAAAGCAGATACGCTGAAACGCTCCACGGATAACTTGCCGCGACTGTATGAAAAATACATCGGACACGATAATAACCGCGATTTCTACATGATGAATATGAGCGAATCCACCAACATGGCTCGCCAACAATACATCGAGTGGATGCCACAAATCCTGTATAACCATCACCAAACGGGTCCAGACGGAACGGTCGTTGCAGGCCCTCCCTACCGCGATCCATTCAATTACGTATACGATCCGCTTTTAATTACGGGAATCGATGCCTTAGGTGCGGCGATGAGCTCACGCCTAAACGCAGAGGGAAAGCCGGGTTATACGATGAAATCAGGTTCGGTCTATTCGACATGGTGGAATGGGGGATTACGTACAACAGCCTACTACCACAATATCATCGGTTTATTAACAGAGATCATTGGAGATCCGACACCTGAAAATATCCCATTAGTCCCTAACCGCCTAATCCCTAATTCTGCGACACCATTCCCCATCACACCGCGCAAATGGTTCTTCAAGAATTCGATTGATTACTCACTTTCGTTGAACTATGCTGTATTGAATTACGCAACGCGCTACCGCGAAGAGGTGTTGATGAACATCTACAAGATGGGTAAGAAATCGATCGATTTAGGATCTCAGGATTACTGGACGATGTCTCCTAACAAAGTGGAGAAGTTAGCGGAGATTTCGGGAGGAAATTACAAGAAGAAAGCAGATAGTTTATTCGCTGCTGTCTACAAGAATCCTACAACTCGTGATGCGCGGGCATACATTGTGACCGCAGATCAAACTACTTCAGGTATCGCCTTTATCAATATCTTGATTAAAAGTGGTATTCGGGTAGAGAAGGCAACTAAAGCTTTTGAGGTAAATGGGAAAGCCTATCCAGCAGGTTCTTACGTGGTGAAAACAAATCAAGCCTTCCGTCCACACGTGATCGATATGTTCGAACCACAAGACCACCCGAATGACTTCCAATACCCAGGTGGACCTCCGGTTCGTCCGTATGATGCCGCTGGTTGGACGCCTGCTTATACGATGGGGATTCAGTTTGACCGTATTTTGGAAGACGTAAACGGTCCATTCGAAACAGTTCCTTACGGCGAACTTCAAAAGGCTAAACCAGTTTTTGCTACAGGCGCTTATTATTCATTCTCCACTTCTGATAATGCTTCATTCACTTTGTTAAATGATTTATTGAAAGCAGGTGTAGAAGTGACGAAAAACGCGTCAGGCTTTTATGTGAAGCACAGTGCAGTTGCTGCGGATATTCTTTCGAAAGCAACCACGAAAACACAGGCACTAGCTGCATTACCTGCTTCCGTTTCTGCTAAAGTAGGAACGAAGCGTGTGGGTCTTTGGGATACGTATGGCGGTTCAATGCCTTCTGGTTGGTTGCGTTGGATTTTAGAACAACACCATTTTGACTTCAAATTAGTGTTTGCAAAAGAAATCGATAAAGGTGGTTTACGTTCGAAATTCGATGTGTTGATTTTTGTCAAAGGAGCGATTCCAGGCTTAAAAGCGGAACCTGCAAATGAGTGGGATGAGAAAGAACCTGTAGAGGCTGATATTCCAGCGGAATACCAAGAGACGATGGGTAAAATTACGGCAGCTAAATCCGTACCAGCACTTCGTGCTTTCTTAGAAGAGGGTGGAGATATCATCACGCTTGGATCGAGTGCGAACTTGGCCTATCATTTGAATCTTCCTGTAAAGAACGCCTTAGTGGAGATGGTGGCTGGAAAAGAGCGCAATTTGCCAGGAGAGAAATTCTATATTCCGGGTAGTGTGATGCAAGTGACGGTAGATCAAAATTCACCAGCAAACTGGGGGATGGCGCCTAAAGCAGATGTGATCTTTGCAGCAAGCCCTGTATTTAAATTAGCACCAGAGTCTATCTCACGTGGTGTTCTGACACCATTAGCTTGGTTCGCCACAGAGAAGACTTTGCGCAGTGGTTGGGCTTTTGGCCAGGCTTATTTACAAGATGGCGTAGCTGCTTTCCAAGCGAAAGTAGGTAAAGGAAATTTATTTGTTTACGGTCCTGAGGTTACCTTTAGAGGCCAAACACATAGCACGTTTAAAGTAGTATTTAATCAATTATATGAAAACAATCGCTAAGATTTTAGGAGGCTTCATTGGCCTAATTGTCATTTTACTTTTTATTGTCTGTGAACGAGATAGACCTGTAGAAGAGTTGATTCCCTTGTACGCAAACAAGGACTCTAAATTTATGCCTATTATGGGAATGAAGGTGCATTACCGGGATGAGGGTGTTGCTACCGATACCTTGCCGCTTATTTTATTGCACGGGATGTCTTCGTCTTTGAACACCTGGGATAGTGTGGTGATTGATTTGAAGCAGCATAGACGGGTGATTAGCCTTGACTTACCGGGATTTGGTCTAACGGGACCTTCTCCAGAAATGGCCTATAATTTCCCCTACTATTCTAAGTTCATTGATTCCTTTACCACTCGATTGAAAATCAAACGATTCATTTTAGCGGGCAATTCGATGGGTGGAGCGATTTCTTGGAACTATGCCTTACACAATCCATCCCGACTGGCTAAAATGATTCTAATCGATGCCGCTGGATATCCGAAGAAAGGGGAAAGTGGTTCTTTAGGATTTAAGCTAGCTTCCACCCCTGTGATCAATAATTTATTATTGTATGCAACGCCAAAAGCCTTGGTTCGTAAGAGTTTAGAAACTGTCTATTACGATCCAGCTCGTGTGACGGATGAGCAGGTGGAACGATTCCACGATGTAGCGATTAGAGAAGGAAACCGGGGAGCGGCGTTATTGATTTTTAAAGGTTCTTTCCAAGGGGATTCAAAACGCTTTTTGAATTCAAATGTGAGTAGAATGGCAGAAATCAAGACACCTACCTTAATCTTGTGGGGCGACAAGGACAACCTAATCGGGGTTAATAACGTCGATAACTTCTTGAAAGATATCAAAGGAAGTAAAGCAGAGGTCTACAAAAACGTAGGACATGTGCCTATGGAAGAGGTGCCAGGAAAGGTGGCGGCTTCGATATTAGCTTTTGTGCAGTAAATGAAGAAAATTGTCTTGCTATTACTTTGGTGTTATTCCTTATCTGCCCAAGACTTAGGCAGAGGGATAAACCTAGGTAATATGTTTGAGGCTCCCTCAGAAACTGCCTGGGGTAATCCATTCAAAGAAGAGTACATTGCGAAGATTGCCGAACAAGGTTTCAATCATATTCGAGTGCCTATTCGCTGGGATGTGGCAGAAAGGACGCAGCTCACTGCACCATATACCGTTAATCCAGTTTTTCTAGCTAGGATTAAATCGGTTGTGGATCTGGCGATTTCTAAAAACCTCTATGTGATCATCAATATGCATCACCATGAGGAGATTTTTACTAATCCGGCTGGTGTAAAACCAAGGTTCATAAGCCAATGGTCTCAGATAGCGAATTATTTCAAAGGCTATGATCAACATCTACTTTTTGAAGTACTAAATGAACCGCATGATGCCTTGACGCCTGATTTGTGGAATGCGTATTTTGCGGAGGCTTTGGCAGAAATCAGGAAAACAAATCCGACTAGAAAGGTGCTGTTAGGAACGGCTTTGTATGGAGGTTTAGAGGGGGTGAAAAATCTAAATCCGCCATCAGATCCCAACTTAATTCTGAGCGTACATTATTATAATCCATTTAATTTTACGCATCAGGGGGCAGATTGGGCAGGAAATAAGGATAAATACCTAGGCACGAAATGGGAAGATTTGCAAATGGAGCGGGATCAAGTGGTGGCTGATTTTAGCAATGCCATTCAATGGGCTCGTTCGAAGAATATTCCGCTCCATGTGGGCGAATTTGGGGCCTATGAAAAAGCCGATATGGCATCTCGTGCCAGTTGGACTACTTTTTTAGCTAGGTGGTTTGAGTCGCAGGGCTTGAGTTGGGCGTATTGGGAGTTCTCCGCTGGTTTTGGCATATATGATCCTGTCTCTGGCACATACAAAACAGAATTAGTTAATGCCCTATTGAAAAATCCATTGCCTACTGCTAAAGTGCTCCCCACTAAACAATTGTTTGATTTAAATGGTACTGCAGGTTGGAATTTGAACCTTAATTCAGGCGCTACTGCTATTTTAAATGCGGAGGGAATAGGGCTTAAAGTGGCAATTTCATCGGTGACGGGTACGGGTTGGCATGTTCAACTAGCGAGATCAGGATTTCCCCTTTCGTATAAGAGAAGGTATTTAGTGAAGTTTAAGGCCAAAGCAGACAAGGCCATTTCCTTTACCGGCTATATGGGTCGAGCTTCAAATCCCTACAATGCCTACAGCAATTACAACTCATTTACGGTAGGTACAACAGAATCTGAATACACGTTTTTATTCACGATGAATGAGTCTTTTGACGCTAATGCGCGAATATCATTTGATCTAGGGAATTCTACGGGAGTTTTGCAAATTACCACATTAAAAGTGGAGGAAATAGTGGACGAAATCCCATTGGAGGCACGTTTTGAGCGAAATGTTCCACTAGTCTATCCTAATCCGTTTGATCAATATTTGCGGGTTAGTGGAGTGGGGCCTCAGGAAGTTCGATTTGTGGATTTGACAGGACGAATACATCAAAGTTCAATGATGGAAACTGGAGGAATTCTTGAAACTAAAGGGTTGATGCCTGGACCTTATATTTTGCAAGTTATTACCGGTAAATCAAATGAATTTGAAACAGTGAGCGTGTACAAGCAATAGGACTTCCCAAAAGATTGTTTTATTATTGTATCAATTATTGACAATAAACCTATTTAACATGAAAAGAATCTGGCAACTTACATGCCTGCTTGGACTAATTGCGTCCAATGCGTTTGCACAGACTGATTTTAAGATGCCCGTACAGGCGAAAATCGAATCAGGAATCATCGAAGGTGATTATAATACCCAAACCGGAATCCAGACCTATTTTGGTGTACCCTTTGCAAAACCACCCATTGGTGAGTTGCGTTGGAAAGCACCCGTTCCGGCTGAACCTTGGTCGGGAGTGAAGAAAACGAAAGCCTTTGGGCCACGTCCTATTCAAGCGATTGTGTTTGGTGATATGGGATCTCGTTCTGCGGGATTAAGCGAGGATTGTTTATATCTGAACGTTTGGTCACCCGCTAAACGTAACACGAAGAATTTACCTGTTTTAGTTTACTTCTACGGCGGTGGATTATTCGCGGGGGATGCGTCTGAGCCACGTTATGATGGCGAGGCAATGTCGAAACAAGGAATTGTAGTCGTGACGGTGAACTACCGTTTAGGCCTTTTCGGTTTCTACTCGCATCCGGAATTATCCGCGGAGGCTTCATACAAGGCCTCTGGGAACTATGGGTACTTAGATCAGAACTTAGCCTTGCAATGGGTGAAGAAGAACATCGCTGCCTTTGGTGGAGACGCCTCTAAAGTGACGATTGCTGGGGAATCAGCGGGTTCTGCTTCGGTTTCTGTTCAAATGGCTTCACCGCTATCTAAAGGCTTGATTGCTGGTGCGATCGGAGAAAGTGGTGCGGGAATTAATCCTACGATGTCTCCTGTACCTTTAGCGCAAGCAGAGAAAGTAGGCGTAGCCTTTGCCGAGAAAGCAGGAGCGAAGTCTTTGAAAGATTTACGTGCCATGTCATCACGCGAATTGTTTGAGATTGCTCAAGAGACACGTACCATGAGTTTCTCAACGGTGGTGGACGGTTATTTCTTGCCAAAAACCTTACCTGAATTATTCAATGCAAAACAGCAATCGATGGTTCCACTTTTATTAGGTTGGAACTCAGCTGAAATTCCGGGTGGAGCCTTTATGCAAGGTAAACCGTATACACATGATAATTATGTGGCTAAGGTGAAGGAAGTCTATCCGGCAGATCACGAAACAGTATTGAAATTATATCCATCGGGTTCGGAGGATGTGATCGAGCGTTCGGCTACGGCTTTAGCGGCAGATCGCTTTATTTCTTACAGTACCTGGAAGTGGTTTGATTTACATCGCAAAAACTCAAATCAACCGGTTTACCGATATCTATATTCTCGCTTCCGCGCTCCTTTAGTGGACAAGTCAGCCGCATCAGGATTAGCCGGAGGAACTGTGAAAGCGGATCCGAATGCACCTAAACCACGTCCTGCAGTGGGAGCCCCTCACGCCTGTGAGATCGAATATTGTATGGGCAACTTGCACTTGATTAAAGATTACGCGTTTACGGCGGATGATTATACGGTTTCCAAAACCATGTTCACTTATTTCGCGAACTTCATTAAAACGGGGAATCCGAACGGGGGAACTTTGGCAAACTGGCCTTCAGCAGCTCCACAAGATAAGGAACCAGGTGTGATGGTGATTGATGTGGAATCCAAAGCAATTAAGGCGACGGACGACGCGCGTTATGAGTTCTTAGACAAATTCTATAAAAATTAATTCGATGAAAAAATTACTCTTTGGGGCTGCTTTAGTGATGGCCTCTATCGGCTTGAAAGCCCAAATTACAACCGGTAAAGACGTGGCAGTTGTGCCTACGGATGCGGGTAAAGTACGTGGTTATATCCACAGTGGAATCTATACCTACAAGGGGATTCCGTACGCGGAGGCAGCTCGTTTTGAGGCACCGCACAAACCTAAACCTTGGGCTGGCGTTCGCTCGTCCATGTCTTATGGTCCGGTTTCTCCTTTAATTGATGAAACCACCCAGGTGCAAGACGAGTCAGAATTCGTATTCAACCACAACTGGGGATATACGAATGAGGATTGCATGCGCATTAACGTGTGGACGCCTGGTATCAATGACGGGAAGAAGCGTCCGGTGATGTTCTGGATTCACGGTGGTGGCTTTACGGCTGGTTCGGCAGTGGAATTGCCGTCTTATGATGGAGAGAATTTGGCCAAAAAAGGGGACGTCGTAGTCGTTTCCATCTCACACCGTTTGAACATTACAGGTTATTTAGATTTATCTGCTTACGGCGAAAAATACAAATACTCGGCTAACAATAGCGTATTGGATATGCGTGCGGCGTTGGAATGGGTAAAAGAAAACATCGGCTCTTTCGGGGGGGATGCGAAAAACGTAACCATCTTCGGACAATCGGGCGGAGGCGCGAAAGTAAATACCTTGATGGCGATGCCATCAGCAAAGGGTTTATTCAGCAAAGCGATCAATCAAAGTGGTTCATTCCGCTCAAACATGTTAGACAAAGCAACGACTCAAAGTATCACATCCGAAGTCTTGAAAGCGCTTAACATCCCAGCTTCAAAAGTAGATAGCTTGCAAACAATCCCTTACCCAGTTTTAGCAAGCGCTGGAAAGAAAGCCCTAGCAAATATCGCAGCCCAAATGAAAGCCGCAGGAAAACCGGTTATTGGTTTTGGCCTTAGCTGGGGTCCTTCAGTGGATGGCGACTTATTGCCTTACCAATTGTTCTCGAAAGAGGCATTCGAATTATCGAAGGATATTCCCTTGTTAATTGGAACGGTGAAGAATGAATTTATGCCATCCATCATGACGGGAATGTCTGATGCAACTGCAGAACAAGTGGACGCGTATATCAAAAGAACGTATGGCGAAAAAGCGGAGGCGTTCAAAGCGGCCGTAAAGAAAGCGTATCCAAATGACACGAAGCCATCAGATTTAATGGATGTGGACGTGATGTTCCGTCCAGGTGCCGTAGTTCAGGCGAAAGAGAAATCAGCTTTGAAAGCGGCTCCCGTTTACATGTACTTAATGACGTGGCAATCACCTGTGATGGATGGTAAATACAAAGCATTCCACTGTATGGAATTGCCTTTCTGCTTCAATAACATCGCACGTTGCGAGGAAATGACAGGAGGCGGGAAAGAAGCCTATGTATTAGCTGATCGGATGAGTTCGTCTTGGATTAACTTTGCTAAAACGGGTAACCCGGGTCACAAAGGTCTTCCGAATTGGCCTACGTTCGATTCGGCAAATACTGCGACGATGCACTTCAATAATACCTGCGAGGTGAAACCGCAGCAAGATGCGGAGCTTTACAGCTTAATCGCTAGATAATATATCACTGCTATAAAAGAGGCCCTTTGCGAGAAGGGCCTCTTTTGTTTTAGCTCATTTTCCCTATCGCACAGCTGACATAGGATTTGGCTTGTTTGAATAAGGTATTGTCTCCTTTTTGAGGATACCCCATACTATTTAGTGATTTGATAACTTCGCTTAACTCATACTTGTGACCCATTAGACTGATTTTTTCGGCGTCTTTATCAATTTCAACTTTAACGATTCCTTTTATTTTCAATAAAGCATGCTTAATGCTGGTCATACAACCGGCACACTTGATGTTTTCTACAAAAATCTCTTGCGTTTTCATGGTGTTATATTTTGTTTAGTTAAATGTAGGCTATCTTTAAGCTATTAAAAGTGATATAAGTCACTTCTCCCTTTATGAGTAAACATTTTTCACTTTCTGAACTCCAAACCTGGGACCGCTTCACCCGCGCTAATTTTATCAATTCGTTGAGTGGATTTAAAAGCTTATCGCTGATAGGAACGGTGAACGGTAAAGGCGTTTCAAACCTGGCTGTTTTTAGTAATATCGTGCATTTAGGTGCAGATCCTGCTCTAATTGGTTTCATTAATCGTCCTTTATCTGCGGCGCCTCACACTTTACAAAATATCCAAGAAACTGGTATTTATACCGTTAATTTAGTGACGGAATCGATGTACAAGCAAGCGCATCAGACGAGTGCGAAATACCCGGATGGGGTTTCAGAATTCGAGATGACGGGCCTGACGGCGGAATTTAAAGAAGGATGTATTGCACCTTTCGTGGCGGAATCCCCGGTACAATATGTGTTGAAATTTGAGCAGGTAATGCCCATTGAGTTGAATAATACCTTTTTAGTTATTGGATCTTTGAAGGAGGCCTATGTGCCAGCTGATATTCAGGAGGAGGATGGCTTTTTGGATTTGGCCAAAGCTGGTATCTTAACCTCCCTGGGCACTTCAGGATATTACAAAACCGAAAAAATAAATAACTTGCCGTATGCAAAAGTTAATTAATCTTGTAGACGAGTTAGCGTCTTATATTCCACAGCTAGAGGCCAGAAATGAGGCTATTTCTGCTTCCTCTGTAGGCTGGCAAATCGAACATAGCTTATTAGTGATTTCTTCTGTGATTGAAGGAGTTAAGCGATCGGATCCATCGAAATATAAATGGAGTTTTCGACCTATGAAGTATTTGATTTTTTGGCGAGGGAAAATCCCGAGAGGTAAATCGAAGGCGCCTAAATTTGTTACGCCAGATACATTTACGAAGGAGTCACTTCAAAATCACATCGATCTTTGTCGTGCTAAGGTTACTGAATTTGAGTCAGTGGGAGCGGGACATTATTTTTCTCATCCTTATTTTGGGGATACGAAAAAGAAGGATGTGATTCCGTTTTTAGAGATGCATACTGATCACCACTTGAAGATTATCAAGGATATTCTACAGTAGTCCTGCACTCTTGCCAGCAATAAATCCAGTCGTCCAAGCCGATTGAAAATTGAATCCCCCCGTAATGCCATCAATGTCCATGATTTCTCCTGCAAAGTAGAGTCCTGGACATTTTTTACTTTCCATCGTTTGGACACTAATGTCTTGTAAATCGACTCCACCGGCGGTTACAAATTCCTCCTTGAAGGTCGTTTTTCCTTGGACCACGTAGCGGTCGTTGATTAAGGTATTAATCAGTTTATTAAGCGCTTTACCCCCTAATTCATTCCAGCGGAGGCTAGTCTTGATTTCATTCTTTTCTAGTAAGTAGACCCAAAGTCGATTCGGCATCGCAAAAGGGTTCAAATTCGCCATCATCTTGGCTCCGTGCTCTTTGATAACTTGCGTGATTTGCGTCCGCAATTCTTCTTCTTTCGTATCGTCTAACCAGTTTACCAGTATGGCGCATCGGTATTCTTTTTCTGCCAAAATCCGGGCTCCCCAAGCAGAGAGTTGCAAAATGGCCGGTCCGCTCATACCCCAATGCGTCACTAAAAGAGGTCCTTGGCCGATGAGTTTTTGGCCTTCAATACGAACACGAGCTTTCTCCACGACAATACCCATTAAATCTCTTATAGGCTCCTTTGGCATGTTAAACGTAAATAAAGAGGGAACCGGCGGAATGATCTGATGACCTATGTCTTCTAGCCAAAGCAATCCAGACATCTTAGGTTGTCCACCCGTCGTCACAATGACGCGATCCGCGTCGTATTCCGTGTCCCGGCAATGAATGCGAAAGCCCTTTGCCGTAGTTTTAATCTCCTCCACCGATTGACTGCTATGCAGGTTAATGTGCAAGCGTCGTGCTTCCGACATAAAACAATCGATGATGGTTTGGGAATCGTTTGAAAGGGGGAAAATGCAGTTATCGTGGTAGGTTTTCAAAGCTACTCCTCTGTTTTCTAGCCATTCGACCATGGAAGAAGCATTAAAGACTTCAAAAGCCTTACGTAGAAATTTCTCACCACGGGGATAATTTTCTGAAAGCAAACGGGAATTAAACGTAGCGTTGGTGACATTGCATCGACCTCCTCCGGATATCTTAACCTTCCCTAAAAACTTGGAGGTTTTCTCTAGGATGGTAACTTCGGCCTCAGGGTTATGTTCTTTGGCAGAAATAGCAGCAAAAAATCCAGCGGCTCCACCACCTATGACGATTATTTTCATTGGATAAAATCAGCGCGCATGGGATTGAATGAATCCACTAAAACTCCTTCTTCAAGAGCGACTACACCATGGTCAATTGAGGGAGGAATAAAGAATACGTCACCTTGTTTCAGGATCTTCTTTTCATCGCCTATAATCACCTCAAAGACACCACTTTCCACATAAGAACCTTGGGTGTGGATATGTTGGTGAATGGCACCCACTCCACCTTTTTTGAAATGCACTTTTACGATCATAAGCCCATCATTATAGGCCATGATTTTTCGTTTGCAAAAATCATCTAGGATTTCCCATTCGATGTCACCGTCTTTAATCCAATGCGTTCTACTCATACACAAAAATAAGACAATTTGCCGAATGCATAATTTTTTCTATTATTGTCATGATATAAACCTCCATACTATGAAAAATCTGTTAATTAAAGCGTTCATTTTCAGCTTTTTATGTTTTGTATTTTTTCAAATGCAGGCTCAGGGACCTAAGGTATTAGTCGTGACGGCACACCCAGATGATGAAACGGGTTTCTCAGTCACCTTATTCAAAATAACCCACGAATTAAAAGGAACGGTCGACATGGCGGTGATGACTGATGGGGGTGGAGGATTTGCTGATTCTCAATTAGGAGCCATGTATTATGGATTGAACTTGACCGATTCAGTCACTGCTCGAAATCATTTGCCCTTAATCCGGAAGCAGGAAATTTTAGATGCTGCTAAAATCATGGGTATTCGGAATATCTATTTCATGGAGCAGCCTGATGACTGGTATACGACGGATCCTACCCCTTACATATCGGGGAAAAACTGGAATATTCCCTACGTAGAAAGTCGAATGGATAATTTGTTAAAAGACCAAAACTATGATTTTGTCATTACCATGCTTCCACATGCGGGTCAGCATGGACATCATAAGACGGCGGTAATGATGGGATTAAGGGCTGTGAATAGATTTAAAGGAGCTAAGAAACCCATTATCATTGCGGGAAGTCCTATGACCTTAAATTCAAAACCGATTGACTTTACAGAATTAGCTGGTTTTCCAGTTACGAAAATGAAAGCTGGGGCACCTACCTTCACCTTGAACCGAGCTTTTCGATTTAAGGAAAATGATAAATTGAGTTATAAGATTGTGGCAGATTGGGTGATTTCTGCCTATAAATCTCAAGGAGCGATTCAGGAGAATGCGATTCACAAAACGGATTTGGAGACTTACCGTTATTTCGATATCAATGATGCAGCGGGTATAAGCCAGGTAGAAAAGCTGTTTAGGGATTTGGCAAAATCAGGATTTGCGGCACCCTGATATGAAAAAAAAAGCCGGGTCGCGATGCCCGGCTTTCTATTTTAATCTGCCAAAGTCTGGTAGACCATTTGGCGTAGACTATTGTGGTATTCCCAGGTGAAATTGCTCTCTTGAGTCATAAATAAGGCGATTAGCTTTTCTTTAGGGTCGATAAAGAAATGGGTGTTGTTCGCTCCTCCCCAATAGAATAATCCTTTAGAGGCAGGCGTTTTAGTCGCTGGGCCATCAGTAACTACGGCGAAGCCTAGGCCCCATTCAGTTCCTGGAGTTGGGAATAAGTCCCCGGTATGATTCGAAGT
>CANFWR010000017.1 GCA_947450865.1 Cytophagaceae bacterium | reverse complement strand
CGCCCCATACTCATTTGCAAAATCGTCTTCCCGCGGGATGGCTTTCCTACAGTAGGAACAGGTCCCAGCCAACAAATTTTAGCATTGGGCTTAGGCATTTGTTCTGCCGAAGGTGCTAAAATGCGCTTAATGTAGTTTTTCGGTATTTGCGTGCGGGGGATTTTGAAATCAAACCAATCCTGCAACGGCATGTCTAAACCGATGCCGTGCATATAATTGAACAAGGATTTCTTCAGGCCCTCACTAAACAAGGCATGGTCAGTTCCTGTAGGGTCTGCGTGTTCTAAATCGTTATTCGCGAAGCTGCCTGGTTCAGGATTCAGGATTTGGATTTGGTAAGCGTCTGGATTTAGGCCTACTGGACTATGTGCGGTTAAAGCAAATTGATGCCAAAATCCCGAATGCATCACCCCATTTTCCACCAGCTGTCGTACTACTTCCAGTGAATCCACCGTCTCTTGTGCGGTTTGGGTAGGGAATCCATACATCAAATAGGCATGCACTAAAATGCCCGCCTGTGTAAAATGATCCGCCACTTCAGCCACTTGTGCCACCGTTACGCCTTTATCAATTAGTTCTAGCAATCGATCCGAGGCCACTTCCAAACCACCCGAAACGGCGATGCAGCCTGAGCGAACGAGTAATTGGCATAAATCTTTGGTAAAACTCTTCTCAAAACGAATATTTGTCCACCAAACAACTGTCAAGTCTCTTCGGATAATTTCCAATGCCACATCGCGCATTAAAGCTGGCGGAGCGGCTTCATCCACAAAATGAAAACCATTGTTCCCCGTTTGTGCAATCATCGCCTCGATGCGATCGACTAACATAGGGGCCGTGGTAGCCTCGTAATCTTTAATATACGATAAAGAGATGTCGCAGAACGTACATTTGCCCCAATAACATCCGTGTGCCAGGGTCAATTTATTCCATCGGCCATCGCTCCACAAGCGGTGCATAGGATTCGCGATTTCAATAACGGATAGGTATTTATCCAAAGGCAAATCGGTGTAATCCGGAATACCCACATCTTTCTGCTTGACGTCAGGGTCTTTTGACCCATTCAGGTAGGTGACGGTTCCATCGATGCAACAAAAAGTGCGCTTCAAATCCTTTAATTCGCGTGTGCCTTTTAAATGCTCCAAAAGATTAATCAAAGGTGTTTCCCCATCATCTAGCGTGATAAAGTCGACAAATTCAAACACGCGCGGCTCTTGCAAGGAACGTAATTCGGTATTCGCATACCCGCCACCAAAGGCGACCTTGATTTCTGGATGGTGTTTTTTAATCCACTGTCCACATCGCAAAGCACTGTATAAATTACCTGGAAATGGCGCGGTAATGGCGACTAAATCGGGTTTTTCTTGCAGGATTTTGGCCTCCAACGTTTTCACCAACAGCTCATCAATATAGGTCAACGGGGCATGCAAAGCCCGGTTTAACTCCTGAAAACTAGAGGCTGATCTGCCCAGACGTTCTGCATAGCGACTAAACCCAAAATGCGGATCCACCGCATCAATAATTAAATCAGAAATATCTTCTAAATAGAGCGTAGCTAAATGCCGCGCTTTATCCCGCACACCCATACTCCCAAAGGCCCATTCTAAATCGGATACCTCCTGAAAACGAGACGCTTCCGGCAAATAGTTTTGCTCCGCAATGACGTGCGCAAGGGTGGGGTTTTTATCGTGTAAAAAGGAAATGACCGGGTCAATCGTTCGAATGTAGGACTGTTTCAGTCGTAGCATGCGCTGCCCATTTTCATTCAGTTTTTTGCTTGAATTTTCAATGTGCGCAAATAAGTTCTTTAGTCCGTTAGTGGAAAAAAGTTGGAGAATAACTTCCAGTCCTAGATCAGCCTGATAAGCGGCAATACCTTTGGTATTCAAAAACCCTTTCAAATAAGCCGTCGCAGGGTAGGGCGTATTTAACTGGGTAAAAGGAGGAGTAATGAAAAATACCTTCGGGTCTTTTGTGCTCATGCGCATCAAAAGTACTTGAAAAGCAGTAAAACAAAAAACAGGCCATCTATTGATAGCCTGCTTTCTTTTTTTCTCTCTTTTCTTCTTTTTTCTCCTTCGGAGTTTTAACGGCTTCTTTCTTTGCCGCCTTTTGGGAATTCATGCCTTTGGCCATCTTTTTGGGGTTTAGAGTGGAAAGGTCGGGAAAATTGTTGAGAATGTGCAAATTTGTCCTGCTTTTTCATTTTTGAAATTCAGACATTATTGCCTAACATTGAATACTAAACTTATTGAAAATGAAAAACTTACTCGTATGCCTATGCCTGTGCATTTGCCTTGGAATTCAGGCACAAAACAAACCATTGCGCATTATATTTATTGGGGCACACCCAGATGATTGTGATATTAAAGGGGGAGGAACGGCGGCTCTATTTGTCGAGATGGGACATCAGGTTAAATTTTTGTCTGTCACGAATGGGGACGCAGGTCATCAATCTCAGGGCGGAGGCATGTTAGCTAAAAGACGCATTGCGGAAACCAGGGAGGTCGCTAAGCGTTTGGGAGTTTCGTATGATGTGTTAGATAATCACGACGGGGAATTGTTGCCTACTTTGGAAATACGATTACAAATCATTCGTAAAATTAGGGAGTGGAAGGCGGATGTGGTAATTGCTCCTAGGTCAAATGATTACCATCCTGATCATCGCTATACGGGTGTTTTGGTGCAGGATGCGGCCTTTATGGTAGGTGTTCCCAATGTCGCACCTGACATCGAGCCTTTACGTAAAAATCCAGTTTTCTTATATTTTCAGGATAATTTCAAAAAGCCTAATCCCTTTCAGGCGGATATCGCGGTGGATATTACCCCCGTGATTGATAAGAAATTAGCTGGCCTTGATGCGCATCAATCGCAGTTTTACGAGTGGTTACCTTGGGTAGGAAATTATGAGGAAGAGGTTCCCAAAGATCCAGCCAAATACAAGGCTTATCTATTGCAGAAGCGGGTTTCGAAACCGAATGCAGAAGTGCAAAAGTCCCTCGAAAAATGGTATGGAGCAACTCGTGCAGCTAAAGCACTTTATGCAGAAGCCTTTGAAATATGTGAATATGGTACGCAACCTACGGAAGCCGATATTCGAAGATTGTTTCCCATGTTAAAAGCGGATTAAGGATGAAAGCAGCGCTAATTTTAGTACTTCTATTTGTTAGTCCAATAGTATTTGGCCAAATAAAACGTACCCCAGAACAAGACTCCTTGTTCGCGGAAATGCAACGGAATACAACCTTGGATCATCGGAATATGATGACTCAATTAGGTATTACAAGTTTGAGAGTAGGAGCCAGCGGGAATGCCTCGTCCCCTAATGCGGCTAATTATGATGAATCAAAAGCAGTCCTGTTTCCTAATTTGCCTGCACTTTTAACCTTGAAAAATGGGACCCAGGTAAAGACCAAAAAAGTCTGGGAGACCAAGCGTCGCAAAGAGTTATTTGAAGAGTTTGATCGAGAAATATATGGGCGTGTTCCTGCTAATACACCTAAAGTAAATTGGGTTGTCATTGAATCAAAAGAGTCCAAATTAGGAACAACGGATGTAATTATTCAAAAATTACAGGGCGTTGTCGATAATTCGAGTTTCCCATCCATTGAGGTTAAAATGGACTTAACGTTAACGCTACCCAAAACAACGGATAAACCCGTTCCGGTTATTCTTGAATTTGGGTTTGTTTTTCCTCCAGGTATGCGTCCACCTACCGCACCAGCAGGTCCACCTGAGCCCACTTGGCAAGAACAAGTGCTAGCCCGAGGTTGGGCTTGTGCTACTTTAGTGCCTACAAGTGTACAAGCGGATAATGGGGCAGGTTTGCGGAAAGGGATTATAGGATTAATGAATAAGGGGGAATTTAGAAAACCAGAAGATTGGGGTGCTTTGAGAGCTTGGGCTTGGGGGGCGAGTCGAATTTTGGATTATTTCGAAACGCTAAAGCAAGTGGATGCGAAGAAAGTAGCCCTGATGGGACACTCCAGGTATGGAAAATCCGTTGCGGTTGCGATGGCTTATGATTCTCGTTTTGCCACTGTTTTTGTCAGCTCTTCAGGAGAGGGTGGATTAAAAATTCACCGCCGTGATTACGGCGAAAAAGTGGAGAATGTCGCAGGTTCGGGCGAATACCATTGGATGGCCGGTAATTTCATAAAATACGGTGGTCCATTAAATTGGAATGATTTGCCTGTAGATGCGCATGAATTGTTAGCGCTTTCTGCTCCTAGACCCGTTTTTGTAGGTTCAGGTAGTACGGGGGATTCTTGGGTGGATCCTAAAGGGATGTTTGAAGCTTGTATAGCGGCGGATCCGGCTTATCGCTTATATGGTTTATCTGGGATTAATCAAGTCCCTTTTCCAGCCATCGGAACAGGTATTTTAGAGGGCCAAATCGCTTGGAGACAACACGAAAAAGGGCATACGCCAGGACCTAACTGGCCCTTCTTTTTAGATTTTGCAGCAAAACATTTTCAACATGAATAAATTAAAACCCTTTTGCCTTTTGGCACTCCTATTCCTAAGTACTGCCGTTTTCGCTCAGGCTTGGAAACCACTATTTAATGGAAAAGATTTGACGGGTTGGAAGCACGTAGGTGGTGGAAGTCGATTTGTTGAGAATGGATTATTATCAAGTAAAGGCGGGATGGGGCTTTTGTATTGGGCCGGCGGGAAATTAGGTAATTGCCAAATCCGAGTGGTCTATAAAATGCAAAATTTCAATAGTAATTCGGGGGTTTTTATTCGGGTTCCAGCGGAGCCTAAAGAAGAATGGATGCCCGTTTTTTATGGTTATGAAGTGCAAATCGATAACCATCCGGAGACCTCGAACGAGGATGAATACCACATCAGTGGAACGCTATACGCCTTTACCAAACCGAAAAGTAAGCCCGGTAAACCAGGTCCAGAATGGAATACCTTGTTAATTACGTTGGATGGGCCTAGAACTATTGTGTATTTGAATGATCAATTAGTGACCGACTACCGAGAAGGGGAGCCTGTTCCTCCGCGTAAATTTGACTTTGAACCTTACCCTGGAGTTCGACCGAATGCTGGATATTTTGGCTTGCAAAATCATGGGGACGAGGATGTTGTTTATTTTAAAGAAGTATCCATTAGACCCTTGAAAAAATGAAACGTTCCGAATTTATCAAGAAGAGTACTTTAGCTTCGGCGGGTTTTTTCATTGTGCCCCGCCACGTGTTGGGGGGAAAAGGTTTTGTCGCGCCGAGTGATAAACTTATTATAGCGGCCATCGGTTGCGGAGGCGAGGGGGATAATGATATTCAGCATTTGGCCAAAACCCCTAATAATAACTCCACCATAGGATTTCTATGTGACGTGGATGACCGCCAAGGAGCATCTAAACGCAAGCAATTTCCAAAGGCTAAATTTTACCAAGATTGGCGCGAATTATTCGACAAGGAAAATAAAAATTTCGATGCGGTTACGGTGGCCATTCCGGATCACAACCATGCGGTTGTCGGTTTGCGCGCGATGCAAATGAAGAAGCATTTATACCTCCAAAAACCCCTAACACACGACATTCACGAGGCTAGAATTATCACTCAGGCAGCCAGCAAATACAAAGTGGTGACGCAAATGGGCGATCAAGGTGCATCTTGTGAGGGGATGCAAACGATGCGCGAATGGATCGAAGCAGGGTTGATAGGTGATATCAATAAAGTGTATTGTTGGACAGATCGTCCGGTTTGGCCGCAAGGTATTTCATGGCCTAAAACCCCGGCTAAAATTCCGAAGGAATTAAACTGGGATTTGTGGTTAGGGACGGCACAGAATACAAATTACATCGAGAATTTAGTGCCCTTTAACTGGCGAGGTTGGTGGGATTTTGGGACAGGTGCCTTAGGCGATATGGGTTGCCATATCATGGGCCCTCCCTTTAAATTATTGAATTTAGGCTATCCCACGGAGGTTTCCGGAAGTGCATCTACTACCTATAGCGGTGTATTTAAGGAATCAGCTTTCCCTGAAAGTGGTCCTATTTCTAGTTCGCTGAAGTACCGTTTCCAACAGGCGAATGGTAAGGATTTGGATTTGTATTGGATGGATGGTGGTATCACTCCGGAACGTTTACAAGCTTTAGCGCCGGAAGTAAATATGAACGATGCCTTAGGCGATTATCCTGGGGAAAATGACTTCGAAGGTTCTACCTTATTTGTGGGGAGCAAAGGCGTAATTGCCTGCGGCTGGGGCGGTAGTCATCCGCGACTTTTCTCTAAAGAATTGCAAGAAGCGGCGAGTCATATTCCCCAAAAATACCCTCGTGTAAAAGGGGGAATGGATGGACATTGGTGGCAATGGATTGATGCCAGTATCGCAGGCTATGGAAATAAGGAGGTGAGTTCACCATTCGAGGGATATGGCGGGCCATTAACCGAAACCGTTTTACTAGGGAATTTATTACTTAGAAGCTTTAATATCCGCGAGAAAGTGGAGCGAATAGATCCTGTTTATGGAAAGATGACAGGCTATACGTACAGCGGTCGCTATAAGGCTTTGCAGTGGGATGGGGCAACGATGCGTGTGACTAATTATGAGCCGGCGAATCAATTTGTCAAGAGAGCGTATCGCAAGGGATGGGGCGATTTAGTACTCTAGTGATATAGTGATTTATTTTTGGAATAATTTTACCCGTTTGTTGTTTACGATTGGTTTGGCCCAAAAACCCATACTGAAGATAAACGCTAAACTGATAAACAGGACGCTCATTCCTATTTTTAGTCCAAACAGATCGCCGATTCCCCCGATGATGAACGGGAAAATGGCTCCTCCCACTATTCCCGTTACCAGTATTCCAGAGAAAGATCCGTGGTGTTCTTTGACCGAATTTAAGGCCAAAGAAAAGATGATAGGGTAAATAACCGAGGCAAAAAATCCGACTAATGGAAAGGCCACTAAAGCGGTTGTTACATCCCCCCATAGCCCTAATCCTAAGCAAATCATGGCCAATAAAGTAAAGACCGATAGCACAAGTCGACTATCAAGAAACTTCAAAAGTCCTAATCCGACAATTCCCCCAGCCGTCATTAAACCCCAAAAATAGGCAATGGAATCTGCCCCATCTGTCTGTGGATCCACCTGGTGGTAGGTCGATAAAAATTGGGATAGCCACGTCGCAATTCCTTGCTCAGTTCCTACGTAGCAAAACATGGCTATAAAGTATAAAATCACGTAGTTGTTTTTGAACAAAATCCAATGAACCGCTAGCGGACCTGGTTTTTCATTTTCGTCTAATTCAACTTCTGGAAAAGTGGAGAAAAAGCTAATCGCCACCATCAATAAACTGATCAGGATAAATAAAAGGTAGAGTGAAATCCAGGGATATTCGCTTGGGACGAGGCCGTCGAAGAAGGACTTTTTGGCAATAAAAACCTGATAAACCAATGGACTTAGGAAAGAGGCGAAACCAAAAATCAACTGTGCTAATACCGAATAATTCGGATAATTCTCTTCTCCTCCCGAGGTACGCAGTAAAGGGTTGATGACCACCTGAAGCATGGCCATTCCGCTCCCAATAAAAAACAAGGAAAGGATGGCGGTCAAATAATGCGGGGAGATAACAATCAACAGAGAACCTAAACTAGCTAAGCCAAAAGCGAACATCATTACTTTTTTCTCTTTATAAACCTCTAATAATATGCCAGCTGGAATCGACATAATGCCATAGGCAATGAAGAAGGCAAAGGGGAGTAGGGAAACAAGGGTCAGATTTAGGTGAAAACTGGTAATCAAATCTGGAATGATGGGCCCGATGATATTCGATATGAACGAGATGACAAAGAATGTCAATAAAATCAAAAGAACGATTTTTGGGCTTTTTTTCATGCGCTATTTAATCCAGTTGTGAATCACTTCTACAGATTTTATAAAGTCGTCATCCAACATCAAATCATGCGACCCGCCTTCAATGATCTCTAGTTTTGCACCATATCTTTTAGCCGTCTGAGCAAACTCGTTTACGGTAATCAATTGATCTTTCGATCCACCCACTACGAGTAGGGGCGTAGTGATTTTATGAAAAATCGGTAGAACCAGGGCAACAAAAGCTAGAAAAGATTCCGCGCACATATTAGAGGCATATTTCTCCGCGATTTTGGTGTCATTAAACATCAAAAGAGGGTACTTTCGGAATACACCCAAAAGATTTCCAGTAAACAAATAAGGAAGTGTCCCTAGGTTATTTCCTATGACTCGAAGACTAGCCATCAAAGCCCCAGTAGGTGGGACTGCTGAAAGTAAAATAGCTTTTTTACAGGTCCCCGTTTTTAGAAAGCGTTGCAGAATCATGCCGCCCATCGAATGGCCGATGATAATGGGAGGTCGATCTAATTTTGCTACAGCCTGATGCAGCGCCTGAATATAGTCTTTTAAGGAATACGAAATGCGTGGTGTACATCCTGGCGTTTCATGCCCGGGGAGATTCAAAGCGATGCACTCATAACCTAGGTTCTGGAAATAGGGGATGAATTTTTCTTCCCAACACCAGGCCCCGTGGCAAACTCCGTGAACAAATAGGATGGTTTCTTTCATGAAACGGCGGATTTGCTGACGTAATTTTTGGGTAAATGCTTTTTCAATTGTTTTACGAACAAGTGAAAATCAACCGTTATGGTATGGCGCGGTGTTTTGATTTGATTCAGGTGAGGATGGGTGACCTCTCTTTGGCATAATTCAGCGATGTTTTCTGGTCTTTTCCAAAGTCCCTTAATGGCTCTCGCCACAATTTTACTTTGCAATTCTGACCCTGGCCAAATACATCCCAATGGCTGGAACATGCCCACGAAAAACAAATTATCGTATTTCTCATGCAGCATTTTCAAATACAAGGGCACATCTCCTTCACTGTAATTCAAGAATTCTTTGCGGAAAAATGGATGTTCTAAAATATATCCTGTACAAGCAATGATCGTATCAAATTCTTCCACCGACCCATCTTTAAAGTGTACATTTTTTCCTTCAAAATGGTCGATATCGGGTTTAGGGAACACTTTGCCATGCCTCACTTTATACAACAATTCTTCATTTATCGTGGGATGGGTAGCCGTGATGCTATGTTCAGGCTCAGGTAAGCCATAATTTTTATTCGAACCAGAGAATATTTTGACGGATAATTCCGATAAGAAAAATTTCAGACCCGTAGGTAGCCAAGCTAAGCCCGAAGCCACCACATCGCTCGGTTTTCCAAACAAAAACTTGGGCACAATCCGGTACCCTCTTCTCCAACTAATACTCGTCTTTGTGCTCACACGACTCGTCTCCACCGCTACGTCGCAGGCTGAATTTCCACCCCCAATCACTAAGATACGTTGATCGCGAAACGGTTCTGCTTTTTTAAAGTCATGCGAATGCATGAACTTGCCGCTGAATTCCCCTGGGTATTGGGGCATTCTAGGCAGCCAATGGTGTCCGTTGCAAACGACTAGATGGGTAAACATTTCTGTTTTTTCGACGCCGTCTTTCTCCGTTTTTACCACCCAGTTCTTAGCATCATCCAGTTCACATGATTTCACTAAGGTATTGAATTCAATGTGAGGATACAGATTGAAATGAGCAGCATAGCCTTGGAAGTAACGCTTCAATTGATCATGTGAAGGATAATCTGGTATGCCCTTTTCGAAGTCATCGAACGTAAAGTCTTCGTACTGCGACAAGGTTTTGGAACTAATAATGTGCGTCGTCTCAAAAACACTGGAATGGCCTACTTTCTCATTATACACCCAATTCCCACCTACTTGAGAATTGAAATCATAACTCACTGCATCCAAGCCTTGATCTATTAGGTTTTTTAAGGCCGTGATTCCCGAGGGGCCGGCACCGATTACGCACACTTTTGTCATAGTTACTAGTCTTTTATCAAATATAACAAAAAGACTATTTAATCTTAGTAAATAGCTAATTCAGCTAAGCCTAAAACTAGGTTCATCAGGATAAAAAATATTCCAAAATAGAAAAGGAGATTACAAGCCAGCTTCAACTTGCTATTTTCTGGTTTAACCTCTTTTCTATAAGGCCCCAGAAAGATTAATGGAAAAAATAGGATGGCTTGATAGGGTTTTATTTTCCCGTTAAGTGAATCTAAATAGGCATGCAATGGAACTTTGATGGCGAAACACGCCACCAAAAGTATTCCGGTTAGGGTATGTAAATGGGAGAGAAGAGTCATTTCATTTTAAATTTATAAACTTGTTCCCAAATCCGCAAAGGGAACATGGCCGCCAGACTTGAAAAGAATATCTAGAAAAAAATGCGGTTATTTGGTTTATGAAAAAACTGTTCTTCTTACTGCTAGTTAGCCTTGCGACTTTTGGCCAAAAACAAATCCCCTACGGTAACAATCCACAAGCTGGTAAATTTGCGTCAATTCGTGGATTTCAAATGTATTACGAGACCTATGGAAAAGGTGAGCCACTCTTATTTATCCATGGTAATAATGGCTCGATTCAAGATTTTAAAAATCAAATTTCCATTTTCAGTAAAAGTTATCAAGTCATCATCGCAGATAATCGTTCCCATGGTAAATCCATTGATACGCAAGATTCCCTCAGTTACGAGCAAATGGCGGATGATTTTGCTGCTTTGCTAGATCATCTTAAATTGGATTCAGTCCATGTAGTAGGCTGGAGCGATGGAGGAATTAATGGTCTTTTATTAGCGAGTAGGCATCCGTCGAAAGTACGTAAACTTGCCGTTACAGGAGCGAATTTAACGCCGGAGCCTGTGAAAGGTGTGGATCCTTGGGTGGTGGAAAATGAATACCATGTGATTGATAGTTTATCAAGACTTCCTGTCAATGCGGAGAGTAAGCGTCAATTAAAATTACATCGATTGCTAGTCAATGAGCCTCATATTTCACACTCGGAATTGAATAAAATTCAATGTCCTACTCTGGTGATAGGAGGCGATCATGATGTGATTATGCCGCGTCATACCTTAGAAATTGCGGAGGCCATACCGCGTTCTTATTTATGGATTTTGCCAAATTCTGGGCATTCAACTCCCATTGCATATAAAGACTTATTCAATTC
Source organism: Cytophagaceae bacterium (assembly GCA_947450865.1). GTDB lineage: Bacteria > Bacteroidota > Bacteroidia > Cytophagales > Spirosomataceae > Aquirufa. The sequence continues at coordinate 19,031 of CANFWR010000017.1, read as the reverse complement.
AACTATTCTTGAATTCTTGAAAAACCCGTATCGAAACATTGAGAAGCAAGCTAAATTTTTCTAATTCCCTTTAAATCTTAGTATAACCAGATTATCCAAGACTAAATTACTACTCCAAATGAATTGGGCTGAACCGAATTGAGAGGTAAAATTCGTGTAGGCTGTTTTGGGACCTACTTGAGCGCTAGTAAATATAGTTGCAGAAGGCCAGGTGCTGAAGTCAAAATCCTTTGCAAACCAATTACTTGGAATTTCCCAATGCAAGGCAAAAGCCGCAGCTGTGGTATTGGGGATTGTAGTACATGTAGCCGAATTTCGAAGGTTAGCAGTCTCGGTTACACATCCCACATTAGCTAATGGTGCTATATAAAACGTCTGTGCTTTCCAAAGACTAGAGGTACTTGTTCCATCGCTAAACTTTGCTACGAATCCGCCATCACCTGGATACATAGAATTAGATCCATTTAATTCCGTGCCTACACCCATGTTTTCTTCCCAGTCGATTAACTTAATGGCATATTGCACAGGTCTTTTGGCTTTAAACTTCACAAAACTTGAATTGAATGGGGTATAAGGCACCGGGTCGACGCCGATTAGCTTTCCATTTACATACAATTCATAATAATTATCTCCATAAAGAAATCCCGAGATGATTTCGCCATCTGGATCTACTTCTATGATAGGAGCTTTACTGGTATCGATTTGGCTAATGTTTGCTGGAGTGATTTTTGCACATTCATTGTATAAATCGTATAGCTTTGTCCCGGTCAAAAAATTATTTTCCCCTGGTAGAATCCAAGATTTCTTATCAGTTGATTCTATTTTTCCTAGGTTAGTTATGCGGCCTCCAGCACAGTTATAGATAGCACTTTGGGTGATTGATCCTAAGCCCTGTGTTACTGAACCTGTTCCCGAATAGGTACTTGTCATCGGTGTTGGTGTAACTATCGAAGTAGTTGTGGATTCTTTACAGCTCACAATAAACAATAAAAGAAAGCAAAAGGATAGGCGCATCTTAGAACTTTAAATAAAGATTTATTTGGCCGTAAAATAAGTTAGTCAAGTTCCGTTCTGAATAAGGCGTGTCATTAACGGTAGTAGTGTTGATTACTCTTCCTCCAGCGGTGGTGGTGGTGATTTCGTTAGTAATGATCGGGTTTTTAGGCATAGCAAAAGTCGGTTGTACACTAATCCCAAAAGTACTAGTTTCATAGGTTAATGGCAGGGAGATTTCGTATGCTAAAAAAGTAAACCCAGGATTAGTAACCACTGTATTGATCGTTGTATTAATGGGTAATATAGGTCCAGATTTTAATCGATTTACTTTTCGGATATTGGTATATCCCTCGAAATAATTAAGCGTACTAAATACAGCATAGAAGCTGGGAACAATTTCAAAATAATGATCTCCCTTCTCCCAGGAAAAAGTTCTTTCTATACCGGGGCTAATTCGGATATCTGAGTACCCAGATCCTTTTAATAGATCAAAATCTGATGATAATTCAAAAATACCTAAGTCCTGAGATAAATACCCCCCCACCGTGAAAGAAAGGTTCCCTATAAAGGAATCTGATTTGCCATTGCTGAAAAACTTAGTTGCATTCACACCTCCCGATAATTTCTTATAGATGTCAAACTCATATTCTGCGTTTAATTCTAAAAAATCAAAGCCTTTATTAGCGCTATTTGAAATAAAATAAATATCAGAATTTAGGGTCAATCCATTCTCATTTTCATAGGTGAAACTGGGTATAAAATAGGTCATATTTAACGAATCAGATCGGCCATTAAATACATAGTTATTCAGATAATTCATTCCAACGGAATAGTTCGTGGATTTCACTTGTGAATAACCTGTAAGGCTTAGAAATACAGTGAATAGAAGTACAAGTATCTTTCTCATTTTGTTATTTAATTGGGATTCCTTCCCAGGTTGTATTGGCTTGAATTTTTTCGCCTTTCATGACCAACGACAAGGCGGAAATTTTGCAATTTTTGCCTATTTCAGTTCCAAAAAGCAGAACAGATCTTGCTCCAATCGTGCTGAAATCCCCTACTGCAACAGAACCTATTTTCATAATTCGATCTTCAAATAAATGTGTTTGCGGTCCGGCATCTAAGTTGATTTCAGTGTAATTGCCTATTTGGACTAAATCAAACTCGGTTATATCTGTCGTGTCTAAGTAAGTCATTTTCCCCACTTTGACACCTAAACTTCTGAAAAACAAAGCAATAAAGGGGGTTCCTCTTAAATAATCAAGAAAAAATGGAATGGCCAACGACTCATAAATGGAAGTGACAGCCTCCGTTTTCCAAACATCCCAAGTCCACATCGGGTGTTGAGCAATTTTATATCTGCCTATGAATACCCATTTTAAAACCCACGTTAATAAGAAGCACGGAATGGCTACCATTCCTAAATAATAGAAGGGGAAATAGAAGATTATTTCTGACCATTTGTTCTCTTTTAAAAGATCGTCTGTATACGCAATGAATAAAATACTAAAAGCTAAAATGGCGGATTGCGGAATTAAAACCCGAATAAACTCGACAATTGCTCGTGCGATTTTCCGAAAATATGGTGGCGAATAAGTTAAGGAAGCTGGGTAATGACTTATGACTTCTCGGTTTGGTAATGGTCGAGAAGGGGATCCAAACCAGTCTTTAAAATTATTTATTGACATTTGTTCAGGGCTAGGCGGAAGCGAAATGACGCCCACTAACATACCGTCACCCAAGGTATAACCTTGAGGAATGAGTGCACTATTTCCCACAAAACTTCGATTTCCAATTTGGGTGAAATCTAGTTGCAATTCTTGGTTTCTAACTTCGGTTTCACCGATGGACACATCATCTGCAATGAAACTTTCATCCCCGATTTTCAATAAGGAATGAGTGACATTAGTAGCGGTAGAAATTTCCGTATTTCGCCCTACTTTTGCCCCTAAAGCCCGGTAAATTCTGGAAATAAACACAGTCGCAAATAGGGGTTTGATAACTAAAAGAGAGAGACTAAATAATTGATCTAGGAACCATTTTTTCAAATAGGTTTTACTGTAAATGGAATAATTGCCAGGTTGTAAATCTTTTTGGAAAATACGCGTTAAAAGAATGACCTCTGTTAAAAACAAGAGGATGTATAGAAAGGCGAAAATAGGTGTTTTAAACAAGTAGTAAAAGGAATACCAATCGGCTTGTTCGTCTAAATAATAGAGACTAATAATGGATGGGGCAAGGGGTATTAAAACCAAAATTGGGAATAGGAAAACTAAAACCACAAAAGTGGTATAATAGCCTATTTTTACATTAAATGTGAGTTCTGTTGCTTTTTTATAGGGTTCTTTTTTGCCGATTGGTTTCGCAGGACTTCCTTCGAAAATTTCATAATCGGGAATCCTTTCACCTATTTTCAGCATGGAAAGATCTTTTAATTCTCCACCGATTCCAATGTGACATGAACCAGAAACGACACAACTAGTTCCTAAATAAGCATCATCGGAAAGATATATTTTACGAAGCTTTAGTTTCCCGTTTTCAACATACGCATTATTCAAAACAACATGTGAACTTATGGTCACATTTTGGCCAATTTCAACTAGTTCTTCTACTCCAATTTCAAAATGGCTTAGTTGAGTTTTCGATTTAATTTTTACGCCAAAAGCACTTATTAAATGAGCATACAAGGGTGTATTACTAAGCACCTCTTTGGGAATTAAGGAATAGAGCCTTTTTTGTAGCCACCATCGAAAATAAACGCGACCCCACAAAGGAAAATCGCCTTCTTTTAAGTTTCCAATGAGTAGTTTTTTAATTAGCCAAATAAGTAAAACTGAGGTGGGGACGACCGTACAATATAGGATGACAGCGAAAAGCAGAGGCAGTAAATGGCTCTCTAATTCATTAACTGCAATATAATAACCTAAAAAAGGGACGAAAATTTGGGCAGCCACGATACCGAAAATGAAAACCAATGAAATCAGCTGAGCAAATCCACAAAGAATATAGTTTATTCTGCTAGGAATACTTGTTGATTCCAGTTCCTTTCGTTCCCTCTTTTTGCCCTCCCATGTGCGGATAAGCGAATTTAAAGGTCTGTTTTCATAGATATCCATGATGGATATTTGTTCGAAACCTGGGGTTTCCCGTACTTGAGAAACAAACTGTGCTGCCAGCATCGAATATCCTCCCAAATCATCAAAAAAATCATCGGACTCTTGGATGGTTTTTCCGGGGAATAAAGTGTGAAGCGCTCCATAAATCGGGCCATCCTCATTAATGAAAGTAATTGGTTTAGCAAAAACAGTGGGAATAGGCAATTGCTTTTTATCCACTTTACCGCTAGGTAAAAAAGGTAAGGAATCTACTAGTTCGAAAAAACTCGGAATCATGTAATTGGGTAATGATTTACTGAGTTTTGATCGTACCTCTGTTTCGTCAAATTGATTAGGTATAATATAGGCAACTAGTTGATCCAACTCATGCCATTTTTTGACGGCAAGAACGGCTTGCTTTACCTCTGACAAAGTATTTAATTGAGCCTCAATTTCTCCTAACTCAATCCGGTATCCCCTCAGTTTAATCTGGTCATCTTTTCTACCTAACACGATAAAATTGCCTTCTTTGGTCATTTTCGCATTATCACCAGAAAGATAGATTCTATCTCCAATCATGGATTCGAGGGATGCGGGTTTAGGAAGGAAAGCTTTTTCAGTTAAATCAAGCCTATTTAAATATCCAGCACTTACGCAAGGGCCACTGACGATCAGCTGTCCTTCTTCACCGATATTCACTGGCTCTAAGTTTTCATTAACCACTGCCATACCGTAAAAAGGCAATGGTTTTCCTACCGTTATCTCGTCCCCGGGATTCAAAATCGTCATACATGAGCTGACCGTCGTTTCTGTGGGGCCATAACTATTGTAAAAAAGGCGATTTGGGTGGTGCCATTTATGAACTATATTTTGACTACAAGCTTCGCCTCCTGAATTAACTAGTCGTAAACTGGGTATTCCAGAATCTATAATGGCCAAAAGACTGGGTACAGCATGTAAAATGCTGATTTCATTTCTTGCCAAAAATCCATGCAACGAATCGATCGATTTCGCCGTTTTTGAATCTGCTATAATGAGGGTTGCTCCTACAAGAAAACTCAACCAGGTTTCCTCAAACCACATATCAAATGAAACGGAGAAACCTTGATATACCCGGTCGGAATTTTCAATTTGTAAAACCGTATTTTCTGACTGGATTAAAATAGCTATTTGTCTGTGAGTTATGGGAATTCCTTTAGGTTTTCCAGTACTACCTGAAGTGAAAATGATATATGCTAAGTCATCCGGTCGAGAAAAATTGATGGATTGAGTTAAAAATCCTTTAGTCGGTTGAATTGACGTAATAGGCGAATTAAATTCAGAAAAACTCAGGCAATAGAAGATGCCAATTTCTGCAAATATTGATTCAAGTCTTTCTTTAGGAGTTTCTGTGTCAAATGGCACATAGGCTAAACCTGATTTTAGAACACCTAAAATACTAGTATGTAGTGTTATGCCTCTTTCAAGATAAACTCCTATAATACTTCCTTTGGGGATTTGTATATCGAGTAATTGTTGAGCTATGGCATTACTCTTTTCCTCTAATTCTTGATATGAAATGGATTGATCATTAAAAACGCAGGCTTCTTTATGGGGGAATTTTTTGAGGGTCTCCGAAAACAAATTCAGCAATGTAGCATCCAAATTCACATTTGGATCACCTTCAGGGCTGGATATTGATCTAAGAGGCATGATATAATTTAATTATGTTTAAATTAAATATATTTTTTTAAAGAAGAATTATAATTTTAAGGAAATGGAAATACTAAATAGCATCATTGACCAAATTAAAGACTTTTTCAATTACAAAGGCTTGTTTGATTTAATTGAAAATGGGGATTATTCTACCCTACTAACTTATGATGGAATTGTCAAAATTATAGGTCCCATTTTGCCCTTTTTATTAGCTATAGAAGTTGTAAGGGGTGTTTTATTTTCAAAGTTAAAACTCATCGATTACAAAATATCCTTCTTTACCTATGTCTTTAATTCAGTTCTAGGTCGATTTATTTCGATTGGTATGACCATGTATTGCATTGGCTTATTGGAAGGGAAATCACTTTGGATTTTACCTATGAACGCCTGGGGTTTTATTTTAGGCTATATCGCGTGGGAGTTTGGGCATTTCTGGTATCATTTTTTAGCTCATAAGGTTAGACTTTTTTGGTGTTTGCATTCCACCCACCATGCACCTTCCTCGATGAATCTATCTATCTCTTGGGCACATTTTTTCTTAGAAGCACCCTATGCAGATATAATTCGAACCTCCATCTGTATGTTTTTGGGGGTTCCTCCACTGATGCTGTTTGCCATTATGTTTATAGATGGAACCTGGGGGTCATTTATACACATTGGGGATTCCCTTATTAAAAAGGCGGATTTAGGCATTTTAGGAAAATTCATTTTGACTCCCTCACATCACCGGGTGCATCACGCAAAGAATCTACAGTATATGGATATGAATTATTGTAACCTGTTGAATATTTGGGATCGCCTATTTAAGACGTATCAGCCAGAATTAGCTCAAGAAAAAGTCGTTTATGGCATCACTCGGGATGTAGATCCGGGAAATTTTACGGATGCTTATTTCGGAGAAATAGTTCTATTAGCTAAAGATGTTTATCAGGCTCCTGGTCTAGTGAATAAAGTCAAATACCTCTTTATGCCACCCGGATGGTCTCATACGGGTGAGCATAAAACGGTCACGGCATTGCGGGCGACGGAAAATAAATAATAAACGTCGTTTACCGTAAAGTTCCACTAGTCGTATTCCAGGCACCATCCGAAAATATAGCCATAACGATTGTAGGAAGTTCATTTAATGGAAAAAAAGGCTGCCAATCGACTTTCTCTAACTCGATGATCCGACCTCTGTCCCATTTTCTGGCTCTTTCTACAATGATATGAATGTCCTCAGCGCTGGCGCCTCCACCGTTAGGGACAAAGTAGATGATTTGGCCTTCGGTTCCTTCTTTTAATAAAAAGTAGGAGTCCGCGAGTTTATGGACGGAGATCGATAAGTCCAAAGCTGTAGGTTCCTCCGGCGTTCTTCCATCATAATATTGAGAAAGTAAAATATGGGAGGCACTCGTTTGCATACTACCATTAGGGAAGGAAACACTTGGGGTATTTACTGTGTAACCCCGCGTTATATCGATATCATTCGCTGTTATTTTTCCTGAAAACAAGTTATTGACGGTAAGGTCTCCACTAATGGTTTGATTACCGATTCGCCCTAGTTTAAGATTGATTCTTCTAGAAAGAGATAGCGTATCGCGCGCAAATCGTCTGTTTAATAAAGCAGAAGTGTCAGAAGTATTTAATTTTCCCGTAATGGCAGCACTCGTTATATACCCACTTGGGTTTGTGATACGATAAAATTTTGCGGCAAATGTAGTCGTATCTGAAACGGCTAGTTTGGTGTTGATTCTTCTAGAAAGAGATAGTGTATCGCGCGCAAATCGTCTGTTTAATAAAGCAGAAGTGTCAGAAGTATTTAATTTTCCCGTAATAGCAGCGCTCGTTATATACCCACTTGGGTTTGTGATACGATAAAATTTTGCGGCAAATGTAGTCGTATCTGAAACGGCTAGTTTGGTGTTTATGCGGCGTGAAAGTGACATTGTATCCGGAATGGGGATTACGATATCTTGTGTACCATTAAATGACAGGTTATTAATCGTGTGAGTCACCTCAAACTTAGTAGCAGAGGAGGCGTTTCCGGTTAATTCCCCCACGATATTAGGCGCAATAAAGGAGGCATTCGTTCCTAAAAGTTTTACACCACCTGCAGATATTTGTAGGTTGCCGGCTACGTTAGACAGGACGGCAGGGGGTACATTTTGGCCTAAGGTATCACTCGCAATTGATAGAGATCCGGAGGATATGAACAAGCCTTTAAAGGGTTTTTCGATGGTGCCTAGGGTAGATGTGCTGCCTAAGGCTTCGATGTTTCCGGCGACTGTGACGTTTTTAGAGGCGGAAATATTTCCTTTCAAATCGATGTCATAGGCTTCTATTCCGGCTAATTGACTTAATTTGACATATTGACTATTAATGATGGGGATTTCGATATTTTGAGTGCCATCGAAAGCCATTCCATTGATGGTTCTGGGAGTGTCAAGTTTAGTCGCACTACTAGCATTACCGGCTAATTTTCCCACGATATTAGGTGCGATAAAGGATACCTGATCGCCCATTAATTTTACTCCACCTGCGGATATTTGTAGATTTCCACCCACATTAGAAAGAATGGCAGCTGGAATATTTTTACCTAGTGTATCGCTTGCGATGGATAGAGAACCGGAGGAAATGAACAAGCCTTTGAAGGGTTTTTCATTTGTTCCTAGTGTAGATGTAGCCCCCAAAGCCTCTAAATTTCCGGCAACGGTTACGTTTTTTGATACAGATATCCCACCGTTGACATTGATTTCATAAGGGACTGACCCTTTTAGTTCAGTTGTTTTAACAAAATCCTGATCTACTGAACTTGAATTGAGTGCATAAAGTGCAAAAGGTACGCTAAGTAATTCACTTGAGCCTATGATTTGGTAATCTGAACCGCCATTGGGATCTGTTTCCGTTTTGATGAAATAGGGGCCGAGTGACCAATCAATTTTGGAGAAATTACCGGTGATTACTCCTCCTTGGCCCACTTGAACAGTCACGACACCATTTATATTGGTATTGGTGTAATGCGTTTCGGAATAGACGGGAATTCCAGAAATATCTCGTCGAGTTATGCTGATGCGCATACCTACAGAATGTAAAGATAAGAGTTCATTGCTAACATCACGAAGTACGGCTTGATAGCTCATTTTTTGGGGTACTTGGGCCTGCAAAGCAAGGGAAGTATAAAATAAGAGAAACAGTGTTTTTTTCATGATTAGTTAAGTTTAATGACTTTGTAAATGACCTGTTCGTAGGCATTGCGATAGCATTGGAGGAATAGGGTTTGGGAGCAGAGATTTTGAAGGGAAATGCGGCTATCTGCCTGAATTTCCCCGCTCGCAAGTAAAACGCCGGTGAAATCAATGATTCGATAGTGGAGGTTTTCGTAGTTCTGATCTTCTACTTTGAAATAAAGGAAATCAGCTGTGGGGTTAGGGTAAACGGATAGATGAAGACTGGAGAATATGGCGACTCGATTTACAACAAAGCCTTGTTGAAGGCCATCTTTGCTATTTCCTTTATTTTCATAAAATACCTCACCTACAGTGAAGCTCATTTGGGCTTTGCTTCCTATAAAATTGCCCCCTGAGGAAGCTAATGTCTGCTGTCCCACACTAGAAAAGGAATGAAAAAGCACAAGGACGAGGAGGGTGACCTTCATACGAATTAGTGGTTAGTAATAAGTCCAAGGTAGACTAATAGCTTGATAGTAAATAATTTAAACCTTCAAACCTGACTAAGGTCATGCTTTAGTTTTTGTGATTGCCTTGTCCAAATGTGTCCAAATAGATTCATTTCAACGTTCGCTGAAATTGCAGATTTGGCTTGAATGATATTAATCGTATATTTCGTGGTAATTGTTCTAAAATATGCCAGCATCTGTACCCATCAGTTTTCACGAAAAAAAGTGGCTCGTTAAAATTATCCAAGACGTTTATGGAATACAGGTAATAGATGCCTATTCTTGCCAAAAACTAAGTGAAGAATTAGAGCGAAAAGCTAAAATCTCCATTTCATACAATACCTTAAGAAGACTTTTTGGCATTATTAAGGGACCCACGAATGCCTCCCGATTTACGCTAGATAGCCTTTGTAAAGGAATGGGCTACACTGATTTTACCGCCTTTCAACAGGCCGTAAATCAATTCGAAAAAGATTTTTTCAACGAAATGCTCATTTTGAATCGATTGGGAAATCGAAAAGATGATCAGATTATCTTGGGAATTGTTCAGCAATTTCAGATGAAGACTTGGGATGAGGTGTACCAGTTTAAATCGATTATTGACCTTTGTTTAGAAGTCAAAAATTTTGATCTGTTAACTCAAATATTCGAACTCCCGTTTGATACGAATAGCGAGGATGTGACTTGGCGACTTTACGTGTCATTCCAATCCATCTACGTACAAAGTTGCCAAAACAACGAAGCAGTCATCAACTATGTCGCTGGCTTATTGAAGACGAATGAATTGGCTCAGCGAATTCTATTGCAACTATTTGTAGAGGAGGATTGCTTACAAGGCTACTATGGCAAATGGCTCTTAGCTACTTCAGAGGATTTAGTAGAGGATATGCCGGTCTTTAAGAATCTGTTGCTGTGCCAGTTAGCTTTCGAGCTACACGATATACCTGGTGCTAAACGGCATTTAGTGTTAAGTAAAAATGCTTTTCAGGAGGGAATGCACCCTAATTTAAAAGGTCGAATTGCTGCTTGGGATTATATCTTGGAATCAAGATCCGAAACGGCTCACCAATTTTTTAATGGATTGCAGGACTTCTCGTCTAAACTTTCTTTTTTGGTCTTTTTCTATCGATTATTGGAAGTGTATCAGCAGGATTTTAGCGTTTTTAATTTTATTGAAGCATTTGTCGTGGACGATTTACTGATTAATTTTTCGTTTCCAGAAAAGCATAACCTAAATAAAATGTATTTGTTAAAAGCCCGGTATTTTATCATGAAAGGCAATAAAGTGCAAGCGCGCGCGGCAATGAATCAGACCAATCTACTGTATATTTACAGTTGTGACAAGGGCTGGGTAAATCAGCAGGTGGCCATTATAGAAGTAGCATGCTAGGTTTTTTGTACATTCTCAGTAGTTCCGCGTTTTATGGCTTTAGCAATGCCTATTGGAAAAAAGCGATTCAGGATGCCCCCTTTTTGCAAGTCATTTTTAGTAGAGGCTTGTATACCACTTCGTTTTTTGGTCTTTGTTATTTTGCTGATTTTCAGTGGGGTATTTTCACACCTTGGTTAGGTGAGCGCCCGGTATTTACGGCTGCGGAACTGGCAATGAGTATCGGTTTGTGCGTTTTTAGTTTTTTTGGTTTGTATTTTTTTGTCCGTTCCTTGAAAACAGAGGCGGTCTCTCTGGTATCTCCCATTTCATCGATTAACTTATTCGGCATGTTAACCGCTGTCTTATTTTTAGGAGAGTCTTGGGGATTAAGCTTTTCAATTGCCACTTTTTGCGTGGTTGGAGGTATTTTTTTGATCTTCCAAAGTGATTGGCACTTTAGCTCGATAAGCTCTTTTATGAAGGCGTTAAGAGGCAGTATTTTAGCTTCTTTTTTCTGGGGCGTTTCCTATGCTTTATTTAAGTATCCTGTGGCTTGGCTCGGCGTTCTCCCGTTTTCCTTTCTGCTCGAATTGTGTGTGACGCTATGTGTAGGAGTCTTTTTGATTTTCCAAAAGCAAAAATGGCAGCAAATTCCTCAGAATCCCATCCGCATTTTGGCCTTATGCATCATTTTAGGCTCGGTATTTTTGAATATTGCCTACAAGACCGCAACCGTCACCCAAATCATTTTTGTGAGTAAATCGCAACTGGTTCTAACCTTGATTTTTGGCCAAATCCTTTACGGCGAAAAAATAAGGCCCCTAAAATTACTGGGGATTGCTTTGTTGCTATTATCGATTTATATAGTGGTTTAAAGCATCATCGCTAGGTAACTTTTGAATCCAAAAGCCTCCTTAGGCCGCAAGTGCCTAAGCGAACAAAAACGATTTTTCGTCAAGGCAATAAAAGTGTCAGCTAATACGAGATTTTCGATTGTCCTCACCTGAACTACGTCATTTACCGGGAAGGTGTTCACTAACTTTTTCCATCGGAATAAACGAAGCGAATACACCTCGATTTTGCCATCCCGAATGATGACTTCGCGGCCTTCTTTTCCCATTAATAAAATGTAAAAAGGACTTTTACAGAGATAGTGTTTTGTTTCCATAGCGTTATAAATTCTATGGAATAAAACTACGCTAACCGTTTGATACATCCTGTGGCCAAATAGGGCCAAACGTGTTCAAAAGAGTACAGCTTACTCATAACAATCCATCCCAATAGGCGCACCATCTGGAATCACCGGCGTCTGCATCGGTTTCCAATCGGCTGGATTTGCTTTGAATTCATCAATGGTTTGTGCGAGGAAGGCTGCAAAAGCACCTGACTTCTTGCTGTATAGGTATCTAATTCCTTTCACAGCAGCATTGACTTCCGATGCTGCTAAAGGCGATATAGAAGGGGCATTTAACACGTTCAATAGAGATGAAACTACTTTATAGTTGATGGTCTCTTGTGTTGCTTGTAAGTAAGCATCCGTGTGTGCCGTATAAAGGGTCGCATTTAACAAGGTGCTTAAGGTCTCAGAAACCCCTAATTGCTGTGCATTTACGGCTTTATTTCCTGCTAAACGAGATAAGCGATCTGGATGTAATAAGAAGTCTAAGGTGAAATCAGCTGCTGATTCCACAGCGCCCATGGGATCAAAGGTGATGCCGGTTTTGCCTTTAAATGATTCGCGCGTCCGGTCATTGTTAAATGCGCGTGGAGGGAATAGCGCTAATTTATCCTTAGGAATTGCCAGCGTGCGCGCGTCCAAAGTCTGAGTCACCGCTTTTAAAGCCTGCACTTGCAACGCAACCGAAGCGGGTTCTAGGACTAATTCTTTGCCACCTCTCACCGCGTAATTATACTCGGATCCGCCGATGATTTTAGTGGTCGCTTCTGTCTGGTAACGATGTAAGAAATACAAGGGAACGAAAACGTCTTCAAGGTGAGAATAGGTTTCGTTCGGACGAATATTTTTGACGGAGAAATTAGTGATGGCTTTTTGCCGAACGGCTAATAGGTGTTCAAGTTCGTCTACTATGGTTTTTCCATTGTCCCAAAGGTGGGCATAGATATGCGCTCCACCCGGGTTGCGGGCGTCGGAGTCGGTGATGAAGCGAAGCCCTTTGGCATACGCCTTATCAATGACTTGATTTAATTCTGCTGTGGTTTTGTGGTCTCCGTACGCGTAATCAACCGATACCTTGTCCCAATCGCCGATTTTTGTGTCATAGGCGTGGCTGAAATCCATTTGATCTCCTTTGAAGTCAATCTGCGGATGAGGATAATCCATCACGCTCGTATTCTCCCGTGCACTCGCCGCATAATTGTGGGCAAAACCTAGTGTATGACCTATTTCGTGCGCCGCGAGTTGCCTGATACGGGCCAAAGACATCGCCATCATCGGTCCATTCGCCGATCCGTCAGTCGCAAAAGGAGCGTTCATCAGCGCTTGTGCAATCAAGAAATCTTGGCGAATCCGTAGACTCCCTAAACTTACGTGACCCTTCATAATTTCCCCCGTCCGCGGATCTGTGATGCTAGAACCATAACTCCATCCTCGCGTGGAACGGTGCACCCATTGGATTACATGGTAGCGCACATCCATTGGATCTGCTTCTTCTGGTAGTAATTTGACTTGGAAAGCGTCTTTATATCCAATCGATTCGAAGGCTTGGTTCCACCAGCGACCACCCTCCATTAAGGCGGAACGAACCGGTTCTGGGGTACCATTGTCTAAGTAATAGATAATCGGTTTCACTGCCTCGCTAACTGCCATTTGTGGGTCTTTTTTCTCCAAACGATGGCGCGTAATCCACTGCTTTAATACCACCTCATTCACTGGGGAAGAATAATCTTGGAACGAAATCGCGTTTGCTCCAGAACGAGGATCAAACAAGCGTGGCTCGTATTTATTATCTGGTAATTCGATGAATGAATGATGTTCTACCACCGTCACGTAATCCGCATTAGGCACTACGGAACGTACTTCTGCACCAGTTCCATTGCCGGCAAAAGTAAGGCGAGCCTCGAATTCACTATTTTTAGGAAAGGATTTGGTATGCTCTAAAGCCAATGAACTTCTACTTTTGTCTAAACTATAAGACCCCTGCTTCGCCTGCGTCAAGCGCTTCAATACCCCATGTGCATCCTGCATGAGGAAATCAGTGATGTCGATGATGTAAGCACCATCAGCAGAACTTTCGATTTTGAATCCGAATAAGACCGATTTTGCGAAGGCTTGTTGAACAGATAATTTCTCCAAAGGATTAGTCGTATTCGCCCGGTATTGAGTATTCGGTTGTACTAAGAAGATTTTGTTTCCTTGCTTTTCAAAGAAAACCACTTGCTCATTTCCCAGTTGACCGCGGTCTAAACCTAGGTCATTATTTCCCACGCCTTGTGCTAGGGAATAGGTATACAAAAACTCTTCATTTAGTTTTTTGACCTCTAAAAAGATTTTATCATTCGACTCATCGTAGTAGAAGTTGAAATACCCGGTGTGGGCTTTCATCGATTTGAATTTATCAGCGATTTGAGCGGAAGCGCTAAGGCTGATTAGGACGAAAAGGAGGAGCAGTTTTTTCATGTTATTTTGGATGAAATTTTGGCAATAATAAATATACAGGAATACCCGTTGCTATCAAACCTAAACAGATGCAAGCTTCACGCGGTTGATTAAATAGGGTCAATATAAACAAGGCGGAACAGAAAAAAACAAAAATCAAGGGGATAAACGGATAGCCCCATACCCGGTAAACGCGGGGTAAACCTGGTTCTCGGTACCGCATGATAATCACGCCCAAAGCCGAACTTCCGTAAAACAGAAAAGAGGCGAACACGAGCATATCCGTTAATTGATCGAAAGAGCCAGAAAACACCAGGGCAATCGCCCAAATCCCTTGAATCAACAAGGCGACATTCGGCGTCTCAAAGCGAGGGTGAACAGAGGCTGCGGATTTGAAAAACATCCGATCACGCGCCATTGCAAACAAAATGCGGGCGGACATCAAGATGGTACTGTTCGTAGCATTTAATGTGGTCATCAAAATCAATGACGCCACTAAAATCATTCCCGTCGATCCACCTAGCGCATTCGCCACTTCGACGGCCGCAATTTTATTAGGCGAATCGTTCAACGTGATGAAAAAATCGATGGGTAAAACATAGACGAAAATGACGTTCAATGCGACATAAGAAAAGATCACTATCAAGGTTCCTAGCGTTAATGCGATAGGTAAATTGCGTTTAGGCTGTTCGATTTCTTCGCCTATAAATCCGATATTATTCCATCCCTCATAGCCCCAGAATGCCCCTAAACTTGCCACCATCATCGCTTTTATCAATGTCCAGCCACTGAGTGCTTTCTGTGCCTGAAAGTGCTCTAGCTTGCCCACGGGTGATAAAATGCCCCAGATTATTAATCCGGCAATCCCGATCAACATCGCATAGGTTAAGAGGCGACTGAATAGTTCTGCTTCTTTGATTCCTCGGTAATTGATGGCGGTCAATAAAATAATTAGTGCGGAGGCCAGTAATTTTATACTCAGGTTATTCGCTAATTCAGGTAAGGGAATAAGGCTGTTGAATGATTGCGCGAAGATGTAGGCCAAAGCCGAAATGGCCGCAGTCTTGATCACCGCAAAACTCGACCAGCCATATAGAAAGGCGAAGAATCGGCCGTAGATTTTTTGGAAATAATGGTATTCTCCACCTGAATTAGGGTATAAGCTGACTAATTCAGCGGTGGATAAAGCGCCAGCCAATGAAATCAATCCGGCTATCACCCAGCAGGCTACCACCAGCAGGGGAGACCCTAATTCAGCTGCCATCGGGGCGATTTTCTTAAATACCCCAGACCCAATAATCACACTGACCACCAAAAAGGAGGCGGAATGCAATCCGATTTTGGGTTGTAGTTTGCTCATGAGATTTTTGTTATTCCGAAACCTGGCTTTTCGATTAAATGCATATAGCCGTCTACTAATTTGAATCCACCACTTACTAGATCCTCCGCTAAATCAAAACTGCCATCTAGGTCTAAATAGCGGGTATTCGGCATCGCATAGGCCACATGAAGCGCAGCCGTAATACTGAGAATGCTTTCGTCATTGCAGCCCCAAAACAAATCGATTTTTGCTCTCTCGGCAATCTTAGCAATCTCCATCGCGGCTTGAATGCCGCCTGATTTCATCAGTTTGATGTTATAGATATTAAATGGCTTAGGCGCTTGTGAGAATCGTTCAGCGGCTTCAGGTCCGGTAATCGATTCATCCGCCATCAATATCGACGAATGTAGGGTGTGTAAATCTGACTCTAATCCCACCGGTAGCGGTTGCTCAATGAGTTCGATGTTTTTCGTTTTAGCTAGGAAAAGCTGTAAGTCTAGTAGCGTATATCCCTGATTCGGGTCTACCCTGATTTTTAAATCAGGAACAATTTCTTGCAGGCGAATCACTTTCTCGATGTCCTCTTCTATCTTTTCCCCCGTTTTTACTTTCAGTACTTTGAAGCCTAGTTTTTTGAATTCGCGTGCTTCTTCCAAAGCATCAGGAATGGACATCAATCCGATGGTCACAGACGTAGGCAACGCCTCGATTTTTCTTCCTAAAAGGGATGAAACAGATTTTCCTACGTATAATCCGTACGCATCATGCAAGGCAATATCGATGGCCGCCTGTGTTCCTGGTAGATGATCAAAATGCGTTCTAGCTTCTTGAATGAGTGCTGGAAAATCTTCGATATGGCGTCCCACGAGTTGTTGTACAAAATCCGATGCTAAATTCTCTGCACTCATCTCGGACGTTTCCCCCACCACTTCTTCCGCCGGACTCGCCGTGCCTAATCCAATCATACCGTTCGCTAACTCCACTTCTAAAAAGGCTAGTGACACGTCCGAAAACGTGTAGCCCGCGATGCTGTAAGGCTTCGTGAGCGCCATCTTTTTAAGGTAAGTACGAACGGCAACTATTTTCATTTTAGGCTTTTAAGGACTGGAATGATTTTGTCGACGCCCTCTTGAATAGGCAATAAGACGGGTAAGCCCGTTGATTTTTCGAATTGTGCCTGCAGTGCGAAAGCTTCTTCATCCGTACATAATTCTGTATTCATCGCCAAAGCAATGACTTTCGATCCTAATTTCTCAATAATCTCCATCTCGGATTCCACCAATGGAATCTCCCCCCAATGTTCTTCGTTATCGAAGTATTTTCGCCTAGGAGCAAAGACTAAAATAACGGATTTGGCTCTTCCTGATATAAGGAATTCTAATCCGCAAGGACCGCTCGGATTACGTAAAGACGCTTGTCCCTCTAATAAGATATAATCAGGATTTTCCTCTTTTGCGCAAGTCAAAATAGCGTTTTCTAGCTCCCCACAAACAAAATCGTTTAAGGTGGAGTCGAAGATGAAACCATATTTTCCACCTTGTAGCCAACCAGTTTGGCCGGTGTAGATCATTTCAGCTTTTAAGTGTTGGTCTTGACAAGCCTGACGAATAAGTCTTGCTGTCGTTCGCTTACCCATCGCACAATCCATACCCATCACCGCAATGATAGGTGTTTCTAGTTGCAGAATGTCCCCTGTCCAAAAATGTAAATCTTTCCGAGCCTTCGGTCTGCGGACATCGATTAGTTCGACTCCATGCTGTGAAGCGAGCTCCGAAATCTCTGGTCTATCTTGTAAGTAATCGTGCAAGCCGTTGACGATTGAAAGTCCAGCCTTGATGGCCTCCTGAATAATCGCAATCATGGAATTAGGTAAAACACCACCCACGGTGGCAATCCCGATGATTAAATAGGCGGGTTGTTCATCCGCTATTGCTTCTGCTAAGGACGAATA
The DNA here is from genome assembly GCA_947450865.1 of Cytophagaceae bacterium. GTDB lineage: Bacteria > Bacteroidota > Bacteroidia > Cytophagales > Spirosomataceae > Aquirufa. The sequence continues at coordinate 1,327 of CANFWR010000017.1, read as the reverse complement.
AATGGGAATATTTCGATGTTTTCCATCGAGCAACTCGCCGGCGTCTTTTCCAGCTGTAGAGGCATCGTCTACCACACCCACGATTTTAAATCGCTCGGTTCCGCGGATTAGTCCGTGAGCTGTTTTGGCATCTGAATGCGTTAAAATTCCATTCGTTAATACAAGTGCTTTATTCATCGATACGCTTAATTAAAACCCCACTGCGCTTCCCAGTGGGCTTATTGCCTGTAAATACTAATTCGCCATTCACCCAAACCCCCTCAATTCCCTCCGAAATCGCTTGGCTATTGATGATGGTGGCACGGTCTATCACGGTAGCAGGGTCGAACAAAACCAGGTCCGCTACTTTACCGAGTGCAATAATCCCACGATCTTTTAACCCTAAATGGGCAGCCGTTAATCCTGTCATTTTATACACTGCTTGTTCTAATGGCATGACTTTTTGTTCGCGCACGTAGCGACCTAAAATGCGGGTAAAGGAACCATAACCGCGCGGATGAGCACCCGCATTGCCATCTGAACAGATATTCGTATGAGGCCAAAGCATAAAATCTACTACATCTTGATCTGACATCGATTTGCCTGTAATGGCTTCGATGGTACCACTGTAATTTGGGTTTTTTGTTCTGAATTCAGCCGCTAAGGCCACCACGGATATAAGCGCTTGAGCTGGACTTTCGCCTCGCATCGCAGCAATTTCTGAAATCGTTTTCCCTTTGTAGGCTGGATTAGGTGCGAAATGCACTAACACAGATGCTGACGGATCGAACAATTGATCCACTGCAAATTGGGCACTGGCTAGATTCGTGAAATCTTTTTTAGGAAATAGTACACGTGGAGTGGAATGCCAAAAAGTATAAGGATAAATGTCCGCAGTCACATCAACACCCTCTTTGCGGGCTTTGTCTAATAGTGCGATAATCCGCGCTGCGGATCCCCAATCATCTTTTTTAGCCAGTTTAATATGGGAAATCTGGACTGGTAATTTGGCTAGTCTACCTATCTCGAGAATTTCATCCAGCGCATCCGCCATGGTAATATCTTCACTTCGAATATGACTGATATAACGAGCCTTGGCGGCTGCCGTTACTTTCGCTAATTGTAATACTTCATCCCGTGTTGAATAAAAAGCTGCCTCGTATTCTAGTCCGGTTGATAGCCCAAGAGATCCGGCGGAAAGGTCTTTTTTAAGCAGCAACTTCATTGCTTCGATTTCATTCTGTGTTGCCGCTCGGTAAAGGTTTTTCTCCCCCATCACCTGTTCGCGAAGCGCAGATTGACCTGTGTAAGAGGCTACATTTACGGCTACAGGAGTTTTTTTGAGCAT
>CANFWR010000016.1 GCA_947450865.1 Cytophagaceae bacterium | reverse complement strand
TGGCCCCGCCGGGAATCGAGTCGAGCGCGACCCCGGCCGTCTCTAGCGTTTAGAAGGTGCGCTCTTCTGCTTCCCTCTGGGTGGCCCCGCCGGGAATCGAACCCGGATCTAGCGTTTAGGAAACGCCTATTCTATCCGTTGAACTACAGCGCCAATATCTATAATCTCTACTCTATAATCTCTACTCTCCCTCTGGATTATACCCATCACTATGCCCCATCAAGTGATTTCCTTCCAGCCAGTTAGGGAAAATCTGCATGTGCTTATCTTTCAACATATCCATAATCGTTTCACGAAGTTCTGCTAAATTACTGCGTTGCTCTGCGGAGATGAAAACGGTTTTAGGGGTATTGGTTTTCCAGTGTGTACGTTTTAAAAAGGCCGTTACTCGGTCCATTTTACTTAACTCAGGTTCACCATCTATACCTACCTCGGTTCCTTCGAAGAAGATATCTTCAACAGGGAAGAGGTCAATTTTGTTGAATACGAGGATGGTAGGTTTGTCGCCTACACCCATTTCATTTAGAATACCTTGAACGACTTCAATTTGTTCCTCAAAATTAGGGTGGGAAATATCCACCACGTGCAATAAGACATCCGCCTCACGTACCTCATCTAAGGTAGATTTAAAGGATTCAATTAATAGGGTAGGGAGCTTACGAATGAAACCTACGGTATCCGTTAATAAGAACGGAATGCCTTCCCAAACCACTTTGCGGACAGTTGAATCCACGGTGGCAAATAATTTATTTTCAGCGAAAACGTCTGTTTTAGCCAGTTTTTGCATCAAAGTAGACTTGCCTACGTTCGTGTAACCCACTAAAGAAACGCGGACCATACGGTCGCGGTTCTTGCGTTGCGTATAGGATTGCTTGTCAATGGCCTCTAATTTGTCCTTTAAGAAGGCGATTCTATCATTAGCAATACGTCTATCCGTTTCTAATTCCTTTTCACCTGGACCACGCATACCTACGCCACCGCGTTGTTTGGAAAGGTGAGACCACATACGGGTAAGACGTGGCAACATGTATTGGTATTGTGCGAGTTCTACTTGGGTGCGGGCTTGAACGGTTTGGGCTCTTTGGGCAAAAATATTCAGGATCAATAAACTGCGATCGAGAACTTTCACTTCTTTACCGTATTCCTGAATGTTAAATTCAATGTTGCGGACCTGTGAAGGACTTAGGTCGTCGTCAAAGATGAGCATATCCACATCCTTTTCGATGACATAGGCCATGATATCTTCAAACTTTCCTTTACCTACATAGGTCTTGTTGTCTGGTTTCGCTAGGTTTTGGGTAAAACTGTGGAGCGTTATCACCCCCGAAGTAGAAGCTAAAAAAGCTAATTCCGCTAGGTATTCGGCCGTTTGTTCGGCGTTTTGCTTTTGGGAAGTGACCGCCACTAAGACCGCGGTTTCTTGTTCCTCATCCGTACTATGTACTACGTTATTTTTCATTTTAGCTAAAAAAAGCCTTTCTGCAAAGAAAGGCTTTCTTGTTAGGTAGGCTGTTCTACTTATGCGTTTAACGCCTCTGCACCCCCTACGATCTCTAGGATTTCCTTCGTAATGGCTGCTTGACGTGAACGGTTATACTCTAATTTCAATGCTTTAATTAATTCCCCAGCATTCTCTGTCGCTTTATCCATTGCCGTCATACGAGCGCCGTGTTCAGAAGAATTAGATTCTAATAAGGCACGGAAGATGGATAATTTAATTGACTTTGGAATTAATTCAGAAATAATTTCTTCTTCAGATGGCTCAAATATGTAATCCACTGAACTTGCTTTTTCGTCTGTTTCTGAGGCTACTAAAGGAAGTAATTGTTCTGTTTGAATAATTTGTGTCGCTACGTTTTTCGAATAATTGAAAAGTACTTCGACTACATCATATTTCTTTTCTGTAAATGCGTTCAAAACGAATTCTCCAATTTCGCGCACATTAGTGAAGTTTAAACGAGAGAAAATATCTGCGTTTGCATCATTCACTTTATACCCGCGACGAGTTAGGTATTCTCCTCCTTTTTTTCCTAAGGCCAAAATCTCCACATTACCAGCTGCGTGTAAGCCTGCATATTTTTCTTGTACTAAAGCCATCGTCGCTTTACCTACGTTCGCATTAAATGCGCCGCAAAGACCACGATCAGAGGTTACCACAATGATTAAAGCATTCTTAATTTCACGCACCTCAGTGAAAGGATTCTCCGCACCAGCCTCTGTTTGAGCAGAAACTGTTGCAATCATTTCGGCTAATTTCTTAGCATAAGGACGCATTTGGTGTATTGCATCCTGTGCACGACGCAACTTCGCTGCCGAAACCATTTTCATGGCTTTGGTGATTTGCTGCGTCGAGTTGACAGATACAATTCTATTTCTTACTTCTTTTAAGGAAGCCATAGTATTCTAATTTTATGCTTTGTATTTAGCTGCTACTTCATTACCTACACGCTTCAAGGTAGCGGTTAAGGCATCATCGTATTTCCCTTGACCTAATGCTACTAACGTATCATTTTCTGTCGCACGTAATACTTGAATGAAATCTTGCTCGAATTCACGAACTTTTTCTACTGGTACGTTATCTAAGTTACCAGTTGTAGCTAAATAAATCATCGCCACTTGCTCTTCCACACGTTGAGGTGCGAATTGAGGTTGCTTTAACATCTCTAAGTTACGGCGACCACGGTCAATCGTTAATTTAGTAGATGCATCTAAGTCAGAACCAAATTTAGAGAAAGCCTCTAATTCACGGAATTGAGCTTGATCTAATTTTAACGTACCCGCTACTTTCTTCATTGACTTGATCTGAGCGTTACCACCCACACGAGATACCGAGATACCTACGTTAATCGCTGGACGAATACCTGCGTTAAACAAGTTTGTTTCTAAGAAGATTTGACCATCCGTAATCGAAATTACGTTGGTAGGAATGTAAGCAGAAACGTCACCCGCTTGTGTTTCGATGATTGGAAGAGCCGTTAAGCTACCGCCACCTTTCACTAAGTGTTTGATCGATTCTGGTAAGTCGTTCATGTTACGAGCGATCTCATCAGAGTTATTGATTTTCGCCGCACGCTCTAATAAACGAGAGTGAAGGTAGAAAACGTCACCTGGATACGCCTCACGTCCTGGTGGACGACGTAATAATAGAGAAACTTCACGGTAAGCTACCGCTTGCTTCGATAAGTCATCATAAACCACTAAGGCAGGACGACCAGTATCACGGAAGAATTCTCCAATGGCTGCACCTGTAAATGGAGCGTAGAATTGCATCGGAGCTGGATCCCCTGCAGATGCAGAAACAACAACGGTGTAATCCATCGCGCCTGCTTTACGTAATGTTTGCTCAATTTGCTTCACAGTTGATGCTTTTTGACCAATCGCTACGTAGATACAGAAAACCGGTTCTCCTTTATCGTAAAATTCTTTTTGATTAATGATTGTATCGATACAAACCGCCGTTTTACCTGTTTGACGGTCACCGATTACTAGCTCACGTTGACCGCGACCTACTGGGATCATCGCATCGATTGCTTTGATACCTGATTGTAATGGTTCTGTTACGGGTTGACGGAAGATAACCCCTGGAGCTTTACGCTCTAAAGGCATCTCGTATAAATCACCTGTGATAGGACCGTTTCCGTCGATAGGCTCACCTAAAGTGTTCACTACGCGACCTAGAATTCCATCACCTACTTTTACAGAGGCAATTAAGTTTGTTCTTTTTACGGTATCACCCTCCTTAACTGAGCTAGAGTCTCCTAATAATACGGCACCTACGTTATCCTCTTCTAAGTTCAAGGCTAAAGCTTTCAGACCGTTTTCAAAAACGATCAACTCACCTGCTTGTACGTTAGAAAGGCCGTAAATACGTGCCACACCATCACCCACTTGGAGTACGGTACCTACTTCTTCTAGTTCTGCGACAGTTTTAGCTTGGGATAATTGTTCCCTTAAAATTGCTGAAACTTCATCTGGTCTTACTGATGCCATATAAAATGGAGGGGTTTATTAATTTTTTAACTGATTATTAAACTATTTAATTTGTATCAAATTTCGGGTGCAAAATTAACTAGGAAATTTCAATATTCCCATAATTATCACAAAAAAAGACGTTAATCATAAGACTTTTTAAAGATGTATCTTTTGTTCTCTTAAAACCATCCGTTAAATGCCGTTAAAATTCTTGAAAAAAAGGCATTTTTGCTTATCTTCGAACCTTTGTTTTTAAATCAATTCTCTATTTTATGAAAATTAAATGTTTAGCCATTTTCGCTTGTCTTATCTCATTTAGTTCTGTAGCGCAGACTAAAACGAAGCCAGCAACAAAACCCAAGTTGACTATTTCGGTAACGAAAGTACCCGTAAAAGAATTTGCGAATCAAGTAGATTCAGTTTCTTATGCCGTAGGAGTACTAGTTGCACAGAATTTTAAGTCTCAAAAGGTGACTTTAAATCCAGCGATGGTGGCCAAAGGTTTTGAGGCAGCTACCCAAGGTGGCGCTTTGAAAATGACAGAACAAGAATGCCAAAACGTCGTTTCTGCCTATATGATGAAGAATCAAGAGGCGCAGGCTTTGGAACAATCGAAGCAATTCTTGCCTAATAAAGAGGCGGGAGAGAAGTTTTTGGCAGAAAACAAAAAGAAAGATTCTATTATCGTAACCGCATCTGGTTTGCAATATAAAATCATCAAATTAGGTACGGGACCTAAGCCGGTGGCAACAGATAAAGTGAAAACGCATTACCACGGAACATTAATCGATGGAACGGTGTTTGACTCTTCAGTGCAACGCGGTGAGCCTATCTCATTCCCCGTGAATGGTGTGATTCAAGGCTGGGTTGAGGCTTTACAATTAATGCCAGTAGGCTCTAAATTCAAGTTATTTATTCCCCAAAACCTCGCATACGGTGTTCGCGGCGGCGGTCAAACGATCAAACCCTATTCTGCTTTAGTTTTTGAAGTGGAATTATTAGAGATTGAAAAATAAATCTATGAAGAAGATACTTCCTATTTTCATCCCGCTTTCCTTACTGGTTGTTTGGTTTATGCACGGTTCTGACCTGCAGAATCAAATCAATTACCAGGAAGGTGATTTGCAACCCTCTGCATTGCAGCGCAAAGTAGAAAGCAAGGTGTTCGAGATTTTGAGCAATTACCATTACCGCAAGGTGCCGGTAAATGATTCGTTGTCTTCGAAGATATTTGACTCCTACATCAAGCAATTAGACCCGAACAAGGTGTTCTTTTTAGCAGAGGATTTAAATGATTTAGAGAAGTACCGTTTTACGATTGATGAAGCACTGAATTTAGGGGATTTGACCTCTGCTTTTCAGATTTATAATGTGTACCAAAAGCGGATGAAGGCGCGATACGCGTTCATTACTGCACAATTGGATAAACCAACGGATTTTACCATTGATGAAACCTATCAGCCAAACCGCGAGAAAGCGACTTGGGCGAAATCGGAGGCGGAGTTGGATGATTTTTGGCGTAAAGATTTAAAACGTCAATTGTTGGACTGGAAAATAGGTGGTAAGGCAGACACAACGTCGGTACGCGAATTAAAGGAGCGTTACAAGCGGACGGAAAAGTATATGGCGAAAACGAAGTCAGAAGACGTTTTCCAAGTCTTTATGAACGCCTACACGGAGAGTATTGACCCGCATACAACCTATATGATCCCGAAGGCGGCGGAAGAATTCAATAAGGATATGTCCCAAAGTTTCGAAGGAATAGGGGCTACACTTCGTCTAGAAGGTGATTATGTGAGCATTGTGGATTTAGTTCCAGGTGGTCCAGCCTATCGCAGTAAGCAAGTGAATCCCAAAGACCGTATTGTGGGTGTTGCACAAGGTGATGATGGTAAATTCGTCGATATCATCGGTTGGTTTACGGATGATGCCGTTAAATTAATCCGTGGCCCGAAAGGAACGGTGGTTCGCTTAAAGATATTGCCAGCCTCAGGCGTAACAGGTTCGCCCACCACAGAGGTTCGCATCGTGCGCGAGAAGATTAAACTAGAAGAGCAGACAGCGAAGAAGGAGATTTTGTTCCAAAAGCAAGGCGACAAAACCGTTAAAATCGGTTTAATCACCATACCGATGTTCTACCGTGATTTCGAAGGTGCTCGCAATAATGAAGCAGGCTTTAAATCGACTTCGGCAGATGTGCGCAAGTTTTTAGTGGAGTTCAAGAAAGAAGGAATTGATGCCTTATTAATTGATTTGCGCAATAATGGTGGCGGATCCTTAATAGAGGCGGTTGATTTAACTGGTTTGTTCATTACGTCTGGACCAGTGGTTCAAAGAAAAGAATCAACCGGACAAATCACCCAAGAAAATGATGAGAATCCAGAGTTAGTGTACGACGGGCCGATGGCTGTTTTGATCAACCGTTTCTCTGCGTCAGCTTCGGAAATTTTTGCAGGTGCGATTCAAGATTACCAAAGAGGAATCATCGTAGGGGAACAATCCTATGGTAAAGGAACGGTACAAAGTGTGTTAGACTTAAGCCGTTTCGTTCGTTCTGAGAAAGAGAATCCGGGTGTATTGAAAATCACGTTGGAGAAATTCTACCGTATTACAGGAAGTTCGACTCAGCACAAAGGCGTTAGCCCTGATTTCGCTTTGCCATCCGCTTTCTCTGCGGAGGAGTTTGGCGAAAGTTCGCAGCCAAGTGCATTGCCTTTGGATATGATTCGTTCTACGACGTTTACAAAGACGGGTAAAGTGAATCCAGCGACAGTTAAAACGTTGCAAGTAGCCTTTCAAAATCGCTTGAAAACGAAGCCTGAGCTATTGAAATTGAAAGAGGATTTAGAGCGTTGGAAGAAGTTAAAAGAAACGAATTCGATTGCCTTGCAATTTGACAAGCGCAAAAAAGAATTAGATGACCAAAAGAAAAAGCCAGATGAGACGGCTGCCGTGATGGAAGTGATGTCGGGAGAGGCAGCTACGGATGCAGATGGTAAAAAAGTGGAGTCTAAAGAAAAAGATAAGCACGCGAAAGATGTGTATTTGAAGGAGACGCAACAGATTATTGCGGATTGGTTGAAAGGTCCTTTGGTGAGCGTAAAACCTGTGGCTAAAAAATAATGAAAGCGTTAACCGATGTATTAGCGGAATCTTCGCTGCTGGTTCGAGACACCGGCCAATGGATTTTGCAGCAATCATCGCAGTTTACGAGTTCAGACATTATCTATAAAGGAACGAACGATTTAGTTTCCTTTGTGGATCAACAGGCTGAAGCGAAATTAAAGCAAGGGCTTTCTGCTATTTTCCCCGAAGCGGGATTTATCGCAGAGGAAACATCTTCGAATTACGACGAGGTAGGGGATGGTTATTATTGGGTTATTGATCCTTTAGATGGCACCACGAATTTCCTGCATAAATTGCCGGTATTCGCGGTTTCGGTGGGTTTGATCTTGAATAAACAACCCATTCTAGGTTTAATCTATGAGCCTAATCGCGATGAATTATTTACTGCGGTAAAGGGACACGGAGCGCATTTGAATGGGTCACCCATTCGGGTTTCCCCTGAAAATTCGCTTTCTAAGTCGTTGCTGGCTACCGGATTTCCTTATTATGATTTCTCTTACCAAGACCGCTATTTAGATTTATTGAAGGAACTAATGCATTCCTCGCACGGTTTAAGACGAATGGGTGCGGCGGCAATTGATTTAGCCTATACGGCTTGTGGGTGTTTTGAAGGTTTTTTTGAGGCAAATTTGAAGCCTTGGGATGTGGCTGCAGGTAAAATCATTATCGAAGAAGCGGGAGGAATGGTGACTAATTTTTCGGGTGGTCAAGACGTTATTTTTACCGGTGAAATTATTGGTGCGGGACCTATATTCTCAGAATTTTTAGGAACTTTGCAGTCTAAGTGGTTTGATTAATATGGAAAACGGGATCATTTTTTTGGTATTTGCTGCGGCGCTCGTTTATTTAGCTCGCCTAGTATACAATCAGTTTTGGGGTAAGAATGCAGGAAACTGTGCCAAAGGCTGTGGAACTTGCGCGGCTTCTTCCACCATCGATAAAATGAACAGTGAAAGAAGCTAATTCCGGTAAAACATTCGATTTTCAGATCATTAGACGGTTGTATGGCTTTATTCAGCCCTACCGTTTTCGCTTTTGGTTTCTGGTCTTTTTGATTCTTTGTATGGCGGGGATTTCACCCGTTGTGCCCTTACTCATACGCTATACCTTAGATAATTACTTAGGCTTGACTTTCGCCTCCGATTTAGTTCGCATGCTGGGCTGGATGCTGGGAGCGCTCTTATTACAAACAGGATTGCAATTTTCTACTTCTTATTTGGCCGGTTATTTAGGCCAAACCGTCATCCGCGACATTCGCGTTCAATTGTATGAGAAGATTGTTAATCTGCGATTAGCCTTTTTTGACGCGACGCCTATCGGTCGTTTAGTGACGAGAACGGTCTCGGATATTGAAACGTTAAATGATGTATTTTCCGAGGGATTAGCCTCTATTGCGGGTGATTTACTCCAATTATTCCTGATTTTAGGAGTGATGTTTTATGCGGATTGGCGCTTGACTTTGATCATCATCGCGACCGTTCCTTTTATGGTCTTTTCGACCTATGTGTTCAAGGAATATATTAAGAAGTCGTTCAATGAGGTTCGTACGGCAGTGGCGAATTTGAATTCCTTTGTGCAGGAACATATTTCTGGGATGTTAATTGTCCAAATGTTCCACGCCGAAAAGCAAGAATTAGCGAAATTCAACCGCATTAACGAAGAGCATCGCGACGCCAACATTCGCGGTATTTTGGCCTATTCAGTCTTTTTCCCAGTGGCGGATGTTATTGCGGCGATCGGAACAGGCTTAGTGGTTTGGGCAGCCTCTACCTACATTGTGAAGGAGGAGATGGGAGTGGGGACTTTGACCGCATTCATTATGTTTATCAACCTGTTTTACCGTCCCATTCGGATGCTCGCTGATCGTTTTAATACGCTTCAGATGGGAATAGTGTCGACAGAACGTATTTTAACGCTCTTGGATTCGACAGATTATATCCAAAATAATGGAACCATTCAGGCGGATCACATCGAAGGAAAAATCGAATTTTCGGATGTCACTTTCGCTTACCAGGAGCCAGAATGGGTAGTGAAGAACGTGAGTTTTACCGTGGAAGCGGGAAAAACCTGTGCCATTGTAGGAGCAACGGGAGCAGGAAAATCGTCTATTATAGGATTATTAGGTCGTTTATACGATTGCCAAAGCGGTGGAATTAACATCGATGGCGTCCCTCTAACCTCTTACGAGATAGGCTCTCTGCGTAAAAATATTGCGGTGGTATTGCAAGATGTTTTCTTGTTCAGCTCTTCGATTGCCTACAATATACATTTAGGAGACGAATCCATTACACAAGAAAAGATGGTGGAAGCTGCAAAAGCGGTGGGTGTACACGATTTCATTCTTTCTTTACCTGGTGGCTATGATTACGAGGTGAAAGAACGTGGAGCGACGCTGAGTGTGGGACAAAGGCAGTTGATTTCATTTGTACGTGCTTTGGTCCATAATCCCAAAATCATTGTATTAGACGAGGCGACTTCCTCTGTAGATACTGAGACGGAAGTGTTGATTCAACAGGCCATTTCTACGCTGATGAAAGGGCGTACGGCCGTAGTAATAGCCCATCGTCTATCTACAATTCGGAATTCTGATCAAATTCTAGTGATGGACAAAGGGGAAATTAAGGAACGTGGTACTCAGGATGAATTATTGGCCTTGGATGGTTTATATGCGCAACTCTATCATCTACAATTCAGAAAATAAACGTATCTTTGCGGGCTTATGAATTTGAAAAATAAAATACTAGTTTGTTTAATCGCCTTAATCGGTTTAAGTGCGTGTGGTAAGTTCGAGAAGTTCAGAAAGAGCGCGAGCGTAAAAACGAAATACAAAGCCGCAGTCGATTATTACAAGAAGAAAGAGTTTGACAAAGCAGGAATTCTATTTGATGAGGTTTTGCCGCTATTAACAGGTGATTCTACGCAGGAAATGGCTACTTTTTACCAGGCCAAATGTGATTTTGAATTAGCCAATTATACCGTAGCCAATACGCACTTTAAGCGTTTCTCGGAAGTTTTTTCTCGTTCAGAATATGCGGAGGAATCGATTTTCATGGCCGCCTTTTCTAGGTTTAAAGATTCCCCTAATTTTAATTTAGACCAAACAGGTACATTAGCAGCCATTAATGAATTACAGAGCTACATAAACAATTTCCCTGATTCAAAATATCGGGAAGAATGTAGTACGATGATTAAGGATTTACGTAAGAAATTAGAAAAGAAAGCCTATGAAAAGGCTAAATTATATTATAAAACGTCCCCTTTTAATATCGCTTCATTGAAATCAGCAGTCATTGAAATAACGAATTTTCAGCGTGATTTCCCTGATTCTGATTATAACGAAGAGATGGCTTATTTCAAGGTTGTTTCTCAGTTTGATTTGGCTAAAAGTACCGTTGAATACAAGCAAAAAGAGCGTTATGAAGAGGTAATGAAATTTTATTTAGATTTTATAGATAAATACCCTCAGAGCACCTTCTTAAAAACGGCAGAAAAATGGTACACTATTAGCCAAAGTGAAGTCACTCGAATCGCTAAAATTGAATCCGATTACAAAGCATTATTAGAAAAGCAGAAGTCGAATACTTCAAAAATTGCAACGAGCCCTCAATAGTATTTATTAAAAATTAACGTTAAATTTGCAATCTTAAATTATATAGAGATGTCTAAGACTCCAACAAATCCATCCATCATTACACGTGATGTAGACAAGATCGCTGCTAAAACTGGTAACGTATACGAATCAATCACGATCGTAGGACAACGTGCCCGTCAGATTTCTAGCAAGATGAAAGAAGAATTATCAGGTAAATTATCTGAGTTCGCTTCCTCTGTAGATAATTTAGAAGAGATTTTTGAGAACCGCGAGCAAATCGAAATCTCAAAGTACTACGAGCGTATGCCTAAGCCATCAGCTTTAGCTATCGATGATTTTTTAGCTGATAAAGTTGATTTCAGAAACCGCGAAGAAGGTACAACTGAAAACTAATCAAATCCGATTTTAAAGATCGATCATGAAATCAATACGATTTCTGTTGATATTCCTTTTAAGTTCTTGGGCTGTTCAAGCTCAAGAACTTTTAACTTCTATTAGTATCAGTACCGAGCAATTACAGCTCGATCAGCAGCGTGGAGGTTCTCAAGTTTACGCTGAATTACAAAGAACGATGCAGGAATTTATGAATGGCCGCAGATGGTCATCCGATAATTTCGCGCCGGAAGAAAAAATTAAACTCAACATCAATTTACTGTTAACGAAGTCCTCCGCCCAAGGAGACATCGAGGCTACAGCTCGTATTCAAGTATTGCGTCCTGTTTTTGGCACTTCTTACGAGTCCGTATTATTGAATTTAGTGGACAAGAATTTCAATTTCAAATACCAATTAGGTACGCCCATCACCTACAATGACAACAACTTCTCGGACAATCTGAGTTCGATGATGGCCTATTATGCCTATTTGGGATTAACGTATTCCTATGATTCTTTTGGACCTCGCGGAGGAGAACCTTTCGTTCAGAAGTTAAATAATCTAACGAATCTAGCCCAAAACTCCGGTTCAGGATGGGGTGTTATCTCCGATGTACGCAGCAGAATGGGAGTATCGGAAAACTTAATTAATCAGAATCTTCAACCGATGCGGGATGTCTATTACGATTACCACCGGGTGTATTTAGATAAAATGTCCGAGAATCCAGATGCCGCAAGAAAAGGTATATTGGAAATATTAAAGCAAATTCGCCAGATTAACGCGTTGCGTCCAGGCGCCGCCAGTATTCGGGTCTTTTTTGATGCCAAATCCGAAGAAATCATTTCCCTTCTCGATGAAGCCCTTCCGGCAGAGCGCCAGCAAGCTTTCACGTATTTGAGTACGTTAGATCCGATTAGGACGGAGGCGTATCGCAGATTATTAAAATAGAAAAGCGCTCTCAGGAGCGCTTTTCTATTTTAATAATCTGCTCTCAAAGTTCAAAGAGCAAAGTTCAAAGATCAAATAGATTTTTTTGCAATACTATCCCCGCAGGGGATTCCAACATTGATATTTGGTCTTTGCTCTTTGGTATTTGATTTGAGTTAAAAAGCGGAGCTTTTTAACTCAAACACCGCCACCAATTCCGTCTTATCCGTCACCTTATTCCGATTATCAATTCGCTGCCCTAGAATCCAGGCAACAGAACCTTTGCTTAACAGAATTTGGGTATTTTTTTTAATGGCTAATGGCACTTTCTTATCAGTAAGGAAGTCGGAGATTAATTTCTTCTGATTCATTCCTAAAGGGCAAAACCAATCACCTTCTTGTACTTTGCGAATTTCTAGAGGAAAATCTAATGTATCTGCATCTAAACAAGCCACATTCGGATCAGTAATAGCTTTCCAGTCTGCGGTTCGTTCTTCAATGAATATGTGCAGTTCTTGATTTCCGATTTGAATCACTTCATCTTCTTCAGAGATGACAACCGGTTTGTAATCCGCTTGGCTTTTGGGAGATAAAATCCATTGGCCGCGATCGATATTTAAGCTATGACTTGGGGATTCGAAAATGGCTCCTACTTTATCTGTCAGTAAGATGGCTTCGATGGAAGTCGAATTGAAATGGTATCTCAACAATAATTCTGTCAATAAAACGGTATTCTTTGCTGATGCAGCAGGTAGCTTGATGGTCGTGTTTCCATGAGCATCCGATAAGCAAGATTCACTAATGAAGGCTTGCAATTCTTCCTGCATCCAGGCTTCGATCCCCTTGATTTTTGAGCTGGTGGATGCGAGGGTTTGCTCGAAATTAGCGTTTAGTTCTTGGAACTTGGGCATTATTTCGTGGCGAATGAAATTGCGCTGGTATTTGGTAGATTCATTAGAGGAATCTTCCCGCCAAGCCAGTTTGTTAGCCACGACGAAGTCGAAAATGGAGTCTTGGCTGGCAAAGGAAAGGGGACGAATTATGTTTCCTGATTTAATGGGAATACCATGAAATCCGGCGATTCCAGTACCTCGAACAAGATTAATGAGCATCGTTTCCGCGCTATCTAATTGGTGGTGACCGGTGGCGATATAATCATAACCTTCTTTTATGCGGATTTCCTCAAACCATTGGTAGCGCAAAATGCGGGCGGCCATTTGGGTGGAGATCTTTTCCTGTGCGGCGAAAGCGTTCGTATCGAAACAGATGGTGTGGTAGGGGACTTTGAGGGTTTTGGCGAATTTCTTCACGAAAACCTCGTCCGCTAACGATTCTTCACCCCGAAGGCTGAAGTTGACGTGGGCAATTCCAAATTTGAATTTTGCCAAAGAAAAAAGCTTACTCAACACAATTGAGTCGATTCCTCCGCTCACGGCAATCAAAATTTTCTGATCAGGTTGGAATAAATTCTCTTTTTGGACAAAATGGATAAAATCTTCCAGCATAAAAATGGTAAATTGCGTGATCAATTGTGCTACGAAATTAGCGATTCAATTTCAAGATGCGTTACAAAGGTTGGATTTTCCTGGTATTTCTTCTCAGTTTGTCGTTTTTCGCACAAGCACAGGGGCAGCTTTTACAAGTCATTCGAGCGGACAGTTTGAATGGGATGCAACAGGAATTAATTATGCGCAAAACCCTCATAGGGCGCGTATTATTGCAACAGGGAACGACTACACTTTACTGTGATCAGGCCGTCTTAAATTCAACGACGAATAACGTCGAAGCTTATGGCCACGTCCGTATCATACAAGCGGATACGGTGACCATTACGGGGGATACGGCCTTGTATAATGGGAATATGCGTCAGGCTTATATCAGCGGTCGGGTAAAATTGGATGATCACACGATTATTTTAAATACGCCAAAATTAGACTATGATTTAAACTCAAAAATGGCCATCTACCATTCAGGAGCTAAGATTATTGATAAAAAGTCCACCTTAACCAGTCGAGAAGGATTTTACAATACCACGACTAAGAACTTTTTATTTAAAGAAAAGGTCCGCGTCATCGATAAAGACGGTGGATCCGTGAAAGCAGACTCCTTGAAATACAACACGCTATCTAAGGAAGCCTTTTTCATTGCACCCACGGAAATTGTGACGAAAAAGGATACTGTCATTACGAGCCGCGGTTTTTACAATACGATCACGAAAGTTTCGAATTTTACAGGTCGTTCGACCGCAAAAACCGATGAATACATTCTGACAGCGGATACCTTATTTTACGATTCTCCTACCCAAATCGGGGTGGCAAAAGGGAAGGTAGAATTTGTTAGCCAAAAAGAAAAGGTGATTCTGAAAGGTGATAACGGGCGCTATGCCGGCAAGACGGGCATCACCCGGGTCTATGGCCATGCGTGGATGCAGAACATTATGGAGAAAGATACGCTGTATTTGACGGCGGATACCCTCGTTTCTGTTAACATTAAAAAGGATTCGATTCGAAAGTTATTTGCCTATAAAAATGTCCTTATTTACAAGTCAGATTTATCTGGTAGATGCGATTCTTTAGGTTATAATGTACAGGATTCGATTATTCATTTCTACCAAAAACCGATTCTCTGGACCCAGGATTCGCAATCTCAAGCTGACTCCATTTCCTTGTTTATGGGAAATCAGAAGCTAAAGGAAATGCGTTTGCGTGGTAAGTCCTTTGTAATTTCGATTGATTCAGCAAATCACTTCAACCAGATTAAGGGCAGAAAAGTGTGGGTGCATTTTAAAGAAGATTCGAAATTGAATCGGGTGAATGTAGAGGGGAATGGGGAGAGTATTTATTATGTTATCGATGACAAGAAGGTAACCACTGGATTAAATCGGGTGGAATGCAGTCGTATGAACTTGTTTTTTGAAGATAATAAGGTGAAGAAAATTGCCTTTATTACGAAGCCTGAAGCGAAGTTTGTGCCTCCCAAAGAATGGAAAGGCGACCTTCAAGAATTAGATGGATTCCGTTGGCGCATCTCCGAAAAGCCATCCCTCCAAACGATTCTGAAACGAGTCGAATATCAAGATCTTGTTAAAAAACCTTAAAAAGGACTGAGCGGTCTGAAATTATACTAATTTCGTCTCAACGATTTGAGAATGAAAATAGTATTGAGACATATCACTTTAATTTTAGTCCTGGCCACTTTGTTAGGATTTAAAAATGATCCCTATTTATTTCAGGGGGATCACATTTTCGTTTCTCATTTATATCCTAATCCTGCAGCTGATTACGCCTTGGTAGATTACCAGTTTTCGGGCAATAACCAAGAGGTCAAGATTGCGATTTATAATGTCTTGGGATTGGTCGTAAAGGAAGTCGAATTGGACAAAGAGGATCACAACGCTAAAATCTCCTTACGCGAATTGAATAGTGGCCTTTACATGTACCAGTTACTCGTAGATGGTAAACCGGTCGCCACGAAGAAGTTAATGGTCCGTAAGCAATAAAAAAAGAGCCGCTCAATTCGCGGCTCTTTTAATTTGGGGATTTTATTAACTCTTAAAACCCTCCCACCGTTCTCTTGATGAATGCTGTTAAATCAGACCCTGTTAATAGATTTTGCGATAGTAAAGCTAGATCGGAGATTTGTTTCGCTAACGCTTTTTGTTCGCTCTCGTCTTTCAAATCAGCTAGTTTACTAATCAATGGGTGGTTTGCGTTGATGGTGATGTTATAGGTGTTTGGCATGGCTCCAAACATTCCCATGCCGCCACCGCCGGTCTTCGACATATCACTCATTCTGCGCATGAACTCGTTTTGAGTGACGATAGCAGGTAATTCATCCGGTGACATCGCTTCCACGGCTACCACTTTTTGTTTGTCATTCAGGGTTTCTTCGAAGACTTTCTTCACGCTCTCTTTTTGCGCATCCGATAAAATGGCTTCTAGTGTAATCCCGGTATCAATTAATTTGTCGACAGCATCAGCATCCACGCGCTTCCATTGCGTCTTTTCTAATTTAGACTCCATCGTGTTAATGAAGTGGCTGTCGATCAGGGTATCCAATTTAATGACTGAATAACCTTTGTTTTGGGCGGATTGAATAAAGGCATCTTGTTGCTCGACGTCGGTGGTATACAAGTAAACCTTGTTTCCGTCCTTGTCTGTTTGGGCAGCTTGCACCTCTTCACTGTATTCGTCTAACGTGAAATACTTGTTATTCGTATCTTGAACTAGACAAAAATCTTTTGCTTTCTCTAAGAATTTCTCATCCGAGATCATTCCGTACTTGATGAATAAGCCGATATTTGCGAATTTCTCTTCGAATGCTGGACGATCGGATTTGAATAATTCAGCTAATTTGTCCGCTACTTTCTTCGTGATGTACGAATTGATTTTCTTCACGTTCGAATCTGCTTGTAAGAACGAGCGAGATACATTCAATGGAATATCGGGTGAGTCGATGACCCCGTGCAATAACATCAAGAATTCAGGAACGATGTCTTTTACTTCATCGGTGATGAATACTTGGCGGCTGTAAAGGGAGATTTTTTCGCGTTGCAATTGCATCTCGTTCTTTACTTTTGGGAAATATAAAATACCCGTTAAATTGAACGGATAGTCCACATTTAAGTGAATCCAGAACAAAGGCTTCTCTTGGAATGGGTATAATTCCTCGTAGAATTTCAAGTAATCCTCGTCTGTTAAATCAGATGGAGATTTAGTCCAAATCGGGTTCGGGTTATTGATCACCTTATCGCCAAACTCAATCTCAATCGGCAAGAATTTGCCGTATTTCTCCAATATGGATTTTAATTTGAACTCCTCTAAAAACTCTTCTGAGTCTTCAGCGATGTGCAAGATGATATCTGTTCCGCGCGTCTTCTTTTTGGCTGATCCAATCGTGTATTCGGTAGAACCATCGCACTTCCAAGTAGCGGCTTCTGCACCCTCTTGGTAGGATTTAGAAATAATCTCTACCTCTTTTGCTACCATAAAGGCAGAATAGAAACCTAGACCAAAATGTCCGATTATTCCTTTGTCATCGCCTTGGTCCTTGTATTTCTCCACGAATTCCGTGGCGCCAGAGAAGGCTATTTGGTTAATGTATTTCTTGATTTCTTCCGCGGTCATACCAATACCGTTGTCAGAAATCGTGATAGTCTTTTTGTCTTTGTCAAAACTCACTTTCACCTTCAACTCGCCCAATTCGCCGTTAAATTCACCAATGGAACTTAGGCGCTTGATTTTTTGGGATGCATCTACGGCATTTGAAACTAGCTCACGAAGGAAAATCTCGTGATCCGAATAGAGAAATTTCTTGATGATGGGAAAAATGTTCTCGGTGTGAATGGAGATGTTACCTGTTTCTTTCATATTTATTAAAATTAATAATCCTAAATTTGGTCTACCTTTTGCAATTTTAATTCCAAGACTGTGGGGGGTGTCACATTGTCAGATTACTATGTCAAAATCAAAATTACGCCAAGAAGATAATTGCCTCAATTGTGGCCAAAAAGTGCACACCCGTTTTTGCTCCCATTGTGGTCAGGAAAACAAAGAGCCTTATGAGACTTTTTGGGGATTACTGGTTCACTTTGTCGAGGATATTTTTCACTACGACGGGAAATTGTTTTCGACGATTAAGGTGCTCTTTTCAAAACCAGGTTTTTTGTCGTCTGAATACCTGAATGGTAAACGCACGACCTATTTACATCCGATTCGTTTCTATTTATTTACGTCCGCTTTTTTCTTCATTTGTCTGTTTTATGTGTTTCACCCTTTGGAGAAATACCTTGAAAATCCGGCCAATAAAAAGGAAGCGTCAGTTCCCGTTATATCCTTCAAAAATGAGTTAATGAAGGATCAGAAGGGAAATCCCAAAACCTATCAAGATTATCTTACGTTGCAATCCAAGTTACCAGCAGCTCAGCGAGATACTGATTTAGAGAAAAAATTAGTAAAAAAAGCCTATAGCATAGGAGAGGAATATGCCAATTCAGAAGATTTATTAAAGGTACTGGCAGACTCGATGTTGCATAAAATGTCAACGCTTTTATTCATCGCTCTACCACTTTTAGCCTTTATCTTGCAATTAATATTTATCCGAAGGAAGGGCTTTTATTATATGCACCACGGAATCTTTGTGTTGCATTTGACTACGAGCTTATTTTTAGTGTTTTTTGTAACGGAAGTGTTGGGTTTGACAGCCATGGCGCTTCATACGGCTTGGATTAGTTCGATTTCATCTTGGCTTGTTTTTGGTTGGTTTGTCTATTATTTCGTTTCATTTAAGCGTTTTTATCAGCTGACCATTGGGAAAGCGGTGCTTTATTTTATGGCAACGGCTTTTTTACAGAACGCGTTAATGTTAGTTATTTTCTTAGGCCTACTTATCTTCTCTTTCTTTAGTCTGTGAAAAAACTGCTGTTCTTTTTGTTGATTACAAGTGGGATAAACGCCCAGCAGGAGAACTTACGGATGGCTTATCCATTTCTCCCATTAGCCATTAATCCGGCAGATGCGGGAGCGCAGAAGATTTTTTCTGCCAAAGGTGTTTTTCGCAAAAAGCCACTTTTTCAAACCATTGGTGGCGCCTCGTCTTCGCAACAATTGATGAGCATTGATATGCCTTTACAAAAGGGAAGCTGGGGCTTGGGTTTTTTGGGATACAACACGGATCAATCGTATGCGACGTCCTCTGGAATAATTTCATCGAACTTAGGATTAGCCGTGGTCGGCTCCAAACATGTGTTTTGGGGTAGAGGGAATCAATTGAGTTATGGTGTGAATCTAGGTGTTAACCAATATCCAATTCTGGGCAAATCAGGTTCTAGTGAATTGTTAGGGAGTATCGGGATAGGGGTGACCTATCGAAAAGAAGCCTTGATGGTCGGAATTTCGAAACCAACTAATCGATTCGATGGATTGGGAGACGCGCCACTTTATGTGCAAGCTTCTTATTATTTCCCATTGGGTTATTTGCATACTCTGAAAATCGGAACTGTTTTTCGAAAGGATCTGCAGACAAAAATAGATTTTAATACGGTGTTTTGGTACCAAGAAAAGTTGGGGATAGGATTTTGGTACCAGCAGACGGGATCTGAGTTTGGGGATCCGGCGCTTTTAGGGTCGCTCGAGGTTCCTTTGGGTCTTAATTTTAGGGTCGGGTATTCGTATGATTTTCTAGGTAAAAATGTGTCTACTCTAGGTTCGACAACGACAAGTGAAGCCTCTGGTTTTCACCAAATTTTCCTGCGCTATGACTTAGATTTTGGTTTGGGAAAATTGGGTCAATTTAGGCCTTAAAAGAATACGCTAAATTTTGGTGATTTTAGGGGAAATAATTGAAATTATTAAAGAATTTTAGAGGCTCTTTTCTTATGGGTATAAATCCTCAGAAATTTGTGCTCTTCTAGCTAAAAAACCCGGCAGAAATTAGGGTTATTTTGCGGAGCAAATAGTAAATTGCGTAGATTTTAGCATTTATAGAATGTTAAGATTGTACTAAACCAAAACATTGAAACATTTCTTTGGCCTAAAGCCTAGAAAATTAACTTATGGATCCATTTTCCTACGTAGCCAATGCCGACACGCAAGTCATAGCTGACTTGTATGAGGCGTACAAACAAGATCCCAATTCGGTAGATAGCTCTTGGAGAGATTTCTTCAAAGGTTTCGACTTTTCTCAAACCTGGTTAGGCGAGGGAGCTCCTGCGGGCGCTGTTTCAGCTGATTCAAGCCACGTTCAGAAGGAAATGGCGGTTATTTCCTTAATCAAGGCTTTCCGTTCAAGAGGCCACTTATTATCTAAAACTAACCCGGTGCGTGAGCGCAAGGATCGCAAGCCACGTTTAGATTTGGCGGATTATTCTTTGACTGATGCGGATTTAGATATCGTTTTTCAAGCGGGATCCTTTATGGGTTTAGGTGCGGCAACTTTGCGCACGATTCAAGCAGCTTTACATAAAATCTATGCTGGGTCGGTGGGTTTCGAATATTCATATATCCGCGACGTACAGCAGAAAGAGTGGTTACGTAATAAAATCGAGAAGGAAGCGCTTTCTTTCAAGCCTACGTTTGAGGAGAAAAAGCACATTCTTCAGAAGATGAATGAGGCCGTTGTTTTTGAGAACTTCTTGGGAACAAAATATTTAGGCCAAAAGCGTTTCGGCTTAGAAGGTGGTGAATCTACTATCGCTGGTTTAGACGCGATTATCAATGTGGCAGCTGATGCAGGTGTGAAAGAGGCCATGATCGGGATGGCGCACAGGGGTCGTTTAAACGTTTTGGCAAACATCATGCACAAATCCTACGAAGCAATTTTTGATGGTTTCGAAGGAAATGTACCCAATGAAATCCATGGTGATGGCGACGTAAAATACCACTTAGGTTATTCAAGTAAGCATATTTCTCCCAAAGGAAGCGAAATTTCGTTGAAATTAGCGCCTAATCCGTCTCACTTAGAAGCAGTTAACCCTTTAGTAGAGGGTTTCTGTCGTGCGAGCGCGGATGCGCACTATGCAGGAGATTACGATAAAGTATTACCTATTTTAATTCACGGAGACGCGGCAGTAGCCGGTCAAGGTATCGTCTATGAGGTAACTCAAATGGCGAAATTAAATGGCTACGGCACAGGTGGAACGATTCACTTTGTGATCAATAACCAGGTAGGTTTTACCACGGATTTTGAAGATGCTCGTTCGGCGATTTATTGCACGGATGTGGCTAAAATCATCGATGCACCGGTATTTCACGTGAATGGAGATGATCCAGAAGCGGTCGTATTTGTGTCTCGTATGGCGGCAGAATACCGTCAAGAATTTAACCGCGATGTATTTGTAGATATGGTTTGTTACCGCCGTAATGGTCACAACGAATCAGATGAACCTCGTTTTACGCAGCCAACTTTGTATGCGAACATCACGAATCATCCGAACCCACGCGAGGTTTACACACAACAATTAATCAAGAACGGCGAGATTGAGGCTAAATTAGCCGAAGAAATGGATTCTGCTTTCAAAGCGGAATTGCAGGCTCGTTTAGATATGGTGAAGCAAAAAGTGAGCCCACCATACGTTCCATTGAAATTAGATAACCGCTGGTCAGCGCTTCGTTTCTCAAACGAAACAGATTTCGATGCGTCACCTAAAACGGCGATCTCGAAAGAGGTGATTGATTTAGTAGCGAAAGCGTTGACTTCTTTGCCCAAAGGTTTCACTGCCTTAAAGCAAATCGAAAAAGTGATCGCTGATCGCAAAGGATATTTCGAAAAAGGCCAATTAAACTGGGCTACGGCTGAATTATTAGCCTATGGTTCTCTTCTTTTAGAAGGCAAACCCGTTCGGTTATCCGGTCAAGATGTGCAACGTGGTACGTTCTCTCACCGTCACGTCGTTTTACATGATGCGAACACGAATGAGAACTACAATTCGTTAAACCACATTAAAGAGGGTCAAGAGCAAGCGCAGATTTACAACTCCTTACTTTCTGAGTATGGGGTTTTAGGTTTTGAGTTTGGTTATGCTTTAGCGAATCCAGATGCTTTAGTTATCTGGGAAGCACAGTTTGGTGACTTTGCCAATGGCGCTCAAACGATGATCGATCAGTTTGTTTCGTCACACGAATCGAAGTGGGGTACACAGAATGGTTTAGTGATGTTATTGCCGCACGGGTATGAGGGCCAAGGTCCAGAGCACTCGAATGCACGTCCAGAGCGTTTCTTGCAGTTATCGGCTGAAAACAATATGATTGTGGCGAACTTAACGACGCCTGCGAATATTTTCCACGCCTTACGTCGCCAATTGACTTGGGATTTCCGCAAGCCATTAGTGGTTATGTCGCCTAAGTCGATTTTCCGTCACCCGAAAGTGGTTTCGCCTATCGAAGACTTTACGAAAGGTAAATTCCAAGAGGTGATAGGGGATAGTTATGCAGATAAGGCCAAAGTGAAGAAGGTATTACTTTGCTCAGGTAAAGTATACTTCGATCTATTGGATCGCCAAGAAAAAGATAAGCGCAAGGATGTGGCCATTGTTCGTTTGGAACAATTACATCCATTCCCTACGAAGCAAGTAGACGCTGAATTAGCGAAATACAAAGGCGCTGATGTATTCTTCGTGCAAGAAGAACCGGAAAACATGGGCTACTGGTCGTATGTGATCCGCGAATTTGGCTGGTCTAAATTCAAAGGTTTAGTAGCGCGTAAAAAATCCGCTTCTCCGGCGACTGGATTCTTGAAAGTCCACGGCGTAGAGCAAGCAAACCTAATTAACAAAGCATTCGAATAATAGAATTATTATGGCTATAGAAATGAAAGTGCCCGCTGTGGGCGAGTCGATTACGGAAGTGACCGTTGCTACTTGGAATAAGAAGGAAGGCGATCACGTGAAATTAGACGAGGTTTTGTGCGAATTAGAATCGGACAAAGCGACCTTTGAATTGCCTGCAGAGGCGGAAGGTGTGTTGCATATTGTGGCGAAAGAAGGCGATGTGCTTCCAATCGGCGCTGTCATCTGTACGATTGAGGCAGGTGGAACAACCGCTTCAGTTAAAGTGGCAGATGCGGCTCCTGCGGCAGCTGTGGCTGCACCAGCTCCAGCTCCAGCTCCAGCACCAGCGGCGGGTCCTACGTCTGTTTTAGAAGTAAAAGTTCCTGCGGTAGGGGAGTCGATCACGGAAGTGACGGTTTCTGTTTGGAATAAGAAAACAGGGGATAGCGTTTCTTTAGACGAAGTACTTTGCGAATTAGAATCAGATAAAGCGACATTCGAATTGCCAGCTGAATCAGCGGGTGTATTAGAAATCGTGGCGGAATCAGGAACGGTAGTTCCGATTGGGGGAATTTTGGCAAGAATCACTGTAGGTGGTTCTGTTGCTGCGGCAGCTCCTGCACCAGCTGCAGCGCCATCTGCACCAGCAGCTCCAGCTTCTTCAGGTGACGCGACTTATGCGGCTGGTCACCCATCTCCAGCAGCAGCAAAAATATTAGATGAAAAAGGAATCTCTGCTGCTTCGGTAGTAGGTTCTGGCGTAGGTGGTCGCATCACGAAAGAGGATGCGGTTTCTGCGGTTAAGCCAGCTTCTGCACCGGCTCCAGCTGCTTCCGCTCCTGCAGCTCCAGCAGCACCAGCAGGTGGAACACGTCGCGAAAAAATGAGCTCTTTGCGTAAGACAGTGGCTCGTCGTTTAGTGGCAGTGAAGAATGAAACAGCGATGTTGACGACGTTTAACGAAGTCGACATGAAGCCTGTGATGGATCTTCGCGGCAAATACAAAGATAAATTCAAGGAGAAACACGGTGTAGGCTTAGGCTTTATGTCGTTCTTCACCAAAGCAGTTTGTGTGGCTTTAAAAGAGTACCCATCCGTGAATGCAAAAATCGACGGAGACGAAATCGTTTTCCACGACTATTGCGATATTTCCATTGCGGTATCTGCGCCTAAAGGCTTAGTAGTTCCAGTTATTCGTTCTGCGGAAAACTTGTCTTTAGCAGGAATCGAATCAGAAGTGGTTCGTTTAGCGGGTAAGGCACGTGAAAACAAATTGAGCTTAGAGGAAATGAGCGGCGGTACATTCACCATTACGAATGGGGGTGTATTTGGTTCGATGTTATCGACTCCGATTATCAACGCACCACAAGTGGCGATCCTAGGTATGCACAATATCGTAGAGCGTCCGGTAGTGGTAGATGGCCAAATCGTCATCCGTCCTATCATGTACTTAGCTTTATCCTACGATCACCGTATTATCGATGGTCGTGAGTCGGTTAGCTTCTTAGTTCGCTTAAAGCAACTTTTAGAGGACCCAGCTCGTTTATTATTAGATATTTAATCAATTGGATAGGCCTTTAGGGGCCTATTCGCTTTCAATCGCCTATATGCAAGATTTTGATGTAGTAGTTATTGGTTCTGGCCCTGGTGGATATGTTTCGGCGATCCGTTCGGCTCAATTAGGTTTCAAAGTAGCCATCATTGAGAAGTATGCCGTGATGGGTGGAACTTGTTTAAATGTGGGATGTATTCCGTCCAAAGCGCTTTTGGACTCGTCTGAGCATTATTACAATGCCGTTCATAGTTTCGAAGAGCATGGAATCGATATCGCGAAGCCGAAGGTGAACATGGGCCAAATGATCAAGCGTAAAGCGGGTGTGGTTTCGAATTTGAATACAGGTATCTCGTATTTGATGAAAAAAAATAAGATCACTACTTTCCACGGCTTAGGTTCATTTGACTCCGCTAAAACGGTGAAAGTGACCAAAGAAGATGGGTCTTCCGAAGTGATCTCTGCTAAAAATATTATCATCGCAACCGGTTCTAAGCCGACGATCTTACCTTTTATCCCCGTTGATAAGGAGCGTATTATTACATCGACGGAGGCCCTAAAGATGAAAGAAGTTCCGAAACATTTGATCGTTATCGGTGCTGGTGTTATCGGTGCAGAATTAGGATCGGTTTATGCACGTTTAGGCTCTAAAGTTTCTTTCGTTGAATTTGCGGATAGCATGATTCCGACGATGGACAAGACGATGGGAAAAGAATTACAGAAGTCGATTGCCAAAATGGGCGCAGATTTCTACCTATCACACAAAGTGACTTCTGCGGCTGTTAAAGGCAAAGAAGTGACGGTGAAAGCACAAGATTCAGCAGGAAAAGAAGTAGAAATCAAAGGTGACTATTGTCTAGTATGCATCGGTCGTCGTCCTTATACAGATGGTTTAAACTTAGCTGCGGCTGGTTTAACAGCGGATGAGCGTGGCCGAGTTGCAGTAGATGAGCATACGCTTCAAACTTCGGTTTCAGGTATTTATGCCATTGGTGACGTAGTTCGTGGTGCGATGTTAGCGCATAAGGCAGAGGAAGAAGGAACGTTTGTAGCGGAAGTGATTGCCGGTCAAAAACCACACATCAACTACAACTTAATTCCAGGTGTTGTCTACACATGGCCGGAAGTGGCTTCGGTAGGAAAGACAGAACAAGAATTAAAAGCAGCAGGTATCGCATACAAAGAGGGTTCATTTCCATTCAAAGCCTTAGGCCGCGCGATTGCATCGGGAGACGTGGATGGCGTGTGTAAAGTGTTAGCAGATGCAACAACAGACGAGATCTTAGGTGTTCACATTATTGGAGCTCGTGCAGCAGATATGATTGCGGAAGCAGTCGTTGCGATGGAATACCGTGCCTCAGCTGAAGATGTAGCACGCATGTCTCACGCTCACCCTACGTATACGGAGGCGATGAAAGAGGCTTGTTTAGCGGCTACGGCGAAGAGGTCTATTCATTCTTAAGCAAAGTTCAAAGAGCAAAGAGCAAAGAGCAAAGTTCAAATAGGGTATCAAAAAAGGCGCAAATTGCGCCTTTTTTGATTTTTAGTAGCCAGTTGCCAGTGGGACAGTCCGAAGTAATTATAATTCTATATTCATCGCCGGAGGCGATTCGATCTTTGAACTTTTAACTTTGCTCTTTGAAAATTATTCGACATCTAATTCTTCAAAATTTATACTCTTCGCCCGCGCATAAAACCGCCAAGAAAGTAACACAGACGAACAAACTAAACTAGCCGTTAATCCCATCCAAATTCCTGTTGCGCCTATTCCTTGGTAAATTCCAATATAATAGGATAGGGGTAAACCAATGCCCCAATAAGAGAAAATCGTAATACCTGTGGGAATATTGACGTCTTGTAATCCCCGAAGCAATCCTAGAGAAACCGCTTGAATTCCATCAAATAGTTGAAAAATCGCTCCCCAAACCACTAGCGTTACCGCTATAGCAATAACGGATTCCTCTTGTGTATATCCACGCACTAAAATATCTCTACCGAAGAAGAAGACAATCGCACAAAATCCCATAAATAAAATGGATAGAACAAGCGCTGCGTTACCTGAAGTGACAATACCTGGACGATTACGCTCACCTATGTCTGCCCCTACTAATATTCCTCCTGCGGCCGCAATTCCAGTGGCCATCATATAAGTTAATGAAGCCATATTGATGGCGACAATATGAGCCGCTTGTGCGGTTACAGAAATCCAGCCCATCATAACGACTGCCATTCCAAAAGTTGCTATCTCAAAGAAACCTTGCATTCCAGAGGGGATGCCGATTTTAAGGATAGTTTTTTCTAAAATGTTGTGTTCTGTATGAACGTGTTTTTTCTGTAAATACGGGCTGAAATCGGCTATTTTGAAAAGGTAAATAGCTAGAGAAATGGCCATCAGTATACGAGCTAATAAGGTCGCGATACCAGCGCCAAACAATCCCATTGCTGGAATAGGCCCTAAACCGTTGATGAAAATATGATTAAAGATGATGTTGAAAATCAAAGCTGCTAACGTAATGTACATAGCCACTGAGGTTTTCTGTAAACCATCGGTAAAGCTTTTTAAAGCAGAGAACAAAAAGGTGGGTATGACCGAAACGGCGATTAAGGCTAAATACGGTAGGGTTAACGCTTTGTTCGCAGCTGTCTGCTGAAACAAATCGTAATTCAAACCCGCAAGACCGATAAGTAGCATCGTAATTACACCTAGGAAAATAGCCACGCGGATATTGGCGCGAAGTAAATTCCCACATTCTGTAAAATCGCCTTCAGCCTCGGCTTTAGAAATCATGGGGGCCACAATCTGCATACAGATTAAGCCTACCACGGCAATGGTAAAGAAGATACTTCCTGCCATACCAGACGCACCTAAACTTTCGGCAGCACCTGTGGACATTTGGCCTACCTGAATGGTGTCTGCTAATCCCATAAGCATAACGCCTAATTGTCCTACGACAATAGGCGATGCTAATCGAATAGTTTGTTTGATCTTTGCTTGAAAGTCCATTTTAAATGCGGACGATTTCTGCTCCTATAGCGTTCAAACGTGTATCAATGTTTTGGTAACCACGATCGATTTGTTCGATGTTATCGATGATGGAAGTTCCATTCGCGGACATCGCTGCGATTAAAAGGGAAACACCCGCACGGATGTCTGGTGACGACATGCGGATTCCTTTTAACGTTTGCTTACGATCGAAACCAACAACAGTGGCGCGGTGTGGATCGCAAAGGATGATTTGGGCTCCCATTTCGATCAAACGGTCTACGAAGAATAGACGGGATTCGAACATTTTTTGGTGGATTAAAACTGTTCCTTTGGCCTGAATCGCTGTCACTAAAATGATCGATAATAAGTCTGGTGTGAATCCTGGCCACGGGTGGTCAGAGATTGTTAACATAGACCCATCGATGAAATTTTCTAATTCGTAATGCTCTTGAGATGGGATGAAAATATCGTCGCCACGGAATTCCATTTTGATTCCTAGTTTTTTGAAAACCTCAGGAATGATGCCTAATTCAGGAATTTGGCAGTTTTTGATCGTGATTTCGGATTGTGTCATCACCGCTAAACCGATGAATGAACCGATCTCGATCATATCTGGAAGCATCGTGTGCTCTGTTCCGTGTAAAACATCTACGCCCTCGATGATCAACATGTTCGAACCGATGCCTGAGATTTTCGCTCCCATGCGGTTTAACATCTTGCTCAATTGTTGCAAATAAGGTTCGCAAGCGGCATTATAGATGGTTGTTTTTCCTTTGGCTAAAACGGCAGCCATCAAAATATTTGCCGTACCAGTTACAGACGCTTCGTCTAATAACATGTAGGCACCTTGTAATTGTGACGCATCCACTTCGTAGATTCCGCCATCTTCAGGGCTATAGTTGAACTTAGCGCCTAATTTCATGAAGCCAAAGAAGTGGGTATCCAATCTTCTACGGCCGATTTTGTCTCCACCTGGGGAAGGAATACGTCCTTTTTTGAAGCGGGCCAACGTAGGTCCTAAAAGCATCACCGAGCCACGAAGCGCAGCCGCTTTCTTCTTATACGTATCTGAATCTAAGTAGTCAATGTTGACTTGTGAGGCATCAAATTCAATGCTTGACTCGGATAAACGACGCATGCTCACGCCCATATCGCCTAATAAATCAATTAATTGATTGACGTCGCGAATGTTCGGGATATTGTGTATGGTTACAGGCTCTGCTGTTAAAACCACGGCACACAAGATCTGTAATGCTTCGTTTTTTGCTCCTTGAGGAGTAATTTCTCCTTTTAAACGGCGGCCACCGGTTACTTTAAATGATGCCATAAATGATTACTTATTTTTACGGAAATTGTTATTTCGGTTGTTGTTATTGTTGCTTCTGAAGTTATTCTTCCGGTAGTTATTGTTCCGGTTATTGTTGTTGCTATTCGGGTATTCCGGTGCGTTATACGCGTTTCTAGCGTTATTTGCCACTTTAGCGTGTCCTAATCCCTCTTGCGAAAGCTCGTCCACGATGGTGCCTAGCAGGTTTTCTGACATCTCTTTGATGTTTTGCCAAATCACCGCATCGTCCACCGATTCCTTGTTCCAGGTTACATAAAAACCTTTCATTAAACGGGCGATGTACGCGACTAAAATTTTCTTATCCTCTACTTTTTCTTCAGCAATGGCGCGAAGAATTAATAACTCGACGTTACGGCCATAATGCTTGAAACGCAAGTTGTGTTGGTTGTACGCCACTTTACGAGGTGCTTTTCCTAGCGATTCTGGAGATGGAGAAGGGAAGGGCCCCTGCACATTTAACTCAAAATTGGACATGATGTATAAATCATCCCACAATTTTTTTGTGTAGTCTTGGGTATTGTCCTTCATATTCGGGTGAATTTGTTTCATCACCTCTACCATCAAAAACGCGTATTTTGTCCTTTGCTCTTCATCGGCAATGGTCAAAATATAATTCACTAATTTTTGAACACTTGATCCGTATTCTTTCATATTTCTGTGCTCTTAAAGCATTAAATTCATTAAAATGCGCGGAACAGCGACGAGTAAAAAGACGATGACCGCCCAAATAGCCATCACTAGAACCGCTCCAGCGGCATAATCTTTAGCCTTTTTCGCTAATTCACTCTGCTCAGGCGAAACTAGATCGGTGATACGCTCTAATGAGGTATTCAACAACTCTGCCACCCAAACGCCCGCCACCGCTAAGGAAATCCATAACCATTCCGACGCCTCGAAACCCACCTTCCAGCCCACATAAATCACGACCGCCGTACTCACCAAATGAAAACGCGCATTGCGCTCATTCTTGATGAGTTCGATTAATCCATTCATGGCGTGCTTTAAACCAAACATCTTAGAATTCAGCCGTTTTAGGAGTACGTGGGAAAGGAATCACGTCACGGATATTGCTCATACCCGTCACAAACAGTACTAAACGCTCGAATCCAAGACCAAAACCAGCATGTGGCGCAGATCCGAATTGACGCGTTTCTAAATACCACCAAATGGATTCTTCTTCGATTCCCACCTCTTTCGTGCGTTGTAATAATTTGGCATAATCGTCTTCACGCTGCGATCCACCGATGATTTCTCCAATACCTGGGAATAAAACGTCCATCGCACGAACCGTTTTTCCGTCTTCATCCAGCTTCATATAGAAGGCTTTGATGTCTTTCGGGTAGTTCGTTAAAATAACAGGTTTTTTGAAGTGCTTTTCTACTAAATAACGCTCGTGCTCAGACTGAAGGTCGATTCCCCACTCCACTGGATAGACGAATTTACCATTCTTGTGCGCTTTCGAATTCAATAAGATGTCGATTGCTTCTGTATAGGTCAAGCGTTCGAATTCGTTTTCTGTCACAAAACGTAATTTCTCGGACAGACTTAATTCTGACTGCTCTTCTTTCTTTTTGTTCTTTTCCTCTTCGATTAAGCGCTTTTCTAAGAACGCAATATCGTCAGCGCAGTGATCTAAGGCGTATTTGATACAGAATTTAGTGAAGTCTTCCGCTAAATCCATGTTGTCTACTAATTCATTAAAAGCTACTTCTGGCTCAATCATCCAGAACTCCGCTAAGTGGCGGGTGGTGTTTGAATTCTCCGCGCGGAAGGTAGGTCCGAAGGTATACACTTTGGACAAAGCCATCGCTCCTAATTCTCCCTCTAACTGCCCTGAAACCGTTAAATTGGTCTCTTTTCCAAAGAAATCTTCCTTGTAATCCACTTTACCCTCTTCCGTTAACGGAGGATTGATAGGGTCCAAAGTCGTCACGCGGAACATCTCGCCAGCTCCTTCTGCATCCGATCCCGTAATGATGGGCGTATGTAAATAGAAGAATCCGTTATTGTTGAAATAGGTGTGAATCGCGTAGGCCAAAGC